>NZ_JBSGEZ010000051.1:0-56799 GCF_053603155.1 Nocardia sp. NPDC004260
CTGCCTGACCCGCGGCACCGCCTACAACGAAGAAACCCACGTCAGCAACCGCCAACGCGTACTCGCCGCCTGAGGTTGACAGAAGGTGTCTCATGACTGGGCCTCGATTTCGAAGACGCCGCACACCTCGCAGGTGCGGGAACGGGTGGAATTGCCCAGCGGCCACACCGTGGTGCGCCAGGACTCAGGGAAGGAATGGCCGTGCTCGACGCACCGGTTGGTGGCCTGGCAGCCGTCGCAGACGACCTTGTCGCCCTCGTAGACCCAGCCGACACCGCCCGCGGAATGCACCGTCAGATACGCGATGGCCTGGGTGATGGAGTCGAAGCAGATCGCCTCGTTCTCGCCCTCGGTGTAGTGGTCGCCGCAGGTATCGCAGTAGACCACCACGTGCTGTTCGATGACCAAACCGCGTTTCATGCCGCCACCGGCCCATCTTCGGACTCATCACCCAGGTCATCGGGATCGAAGTCGCTGTAGTCGGCTTGGGGTGCGAGGTCGATGCCGTGACCGCGGGGGGCGTACTGCTCGCACAAGGCGGCGATGTCCTCACGCGAGACGAAGTACGAGCGCGCTCGTACGATGTTCGGTGTCCCGTCCTCGCGGACGTAGGCGACACCGGGTGTGGTGTAGGGGATCTCGTCGCAGCGTGCGCCACGCTCCCGCGCCGAATCACCGTGCACCATGCCGATCTGAGTCTTCTCATCCAGACGCAGGCCGATGCGGATCGGGATCAACTGACGTTGCGGCAGAGTGTCTTTCGACGGATCCTGCACACAGGTGACCACGCAGATACCCGGCGCCCGGCCCTGGGTGAGCAACTTCCCGTAATGACGGTCGAACTTCTTCATGGCGTCGGGTTCGGCGTAGGACGTCATCGCCGCCGCCTCGTCCACGATGATCACGATCAGCGGCTCATCCACCGTCGGGACGTGCTTCTCGATACCGGCTTCCATGCACCGCGCCGCCCGCTCCAACATGAGGGCTTCGGCGTCGGCCATCATCGCGACGATGCCCTCATCGGTGTACTCGAAGCGGGTCAACAGCGCTTTGCCGCGCCCGAACTCCATACCGCCCTTCGGGTCGGCCACCCACAGCTCCACCAGCCCGGAAGCGATGGCCGGGGCGAGTCCGGCGATGATCGCCCACACCAAACCGCCCTTACCGGCGTTGGTGCCGCCCGCGATCAACAGATGCCGATACAGCAAAGCCAGGTACCAGGTGCCACCGTCCTCCAGCACGCCGACGGGGATCGCCTCCAAGTCCACACCGTTGTGGACCCCCGACACCTTTGTCGGGTCCGCGAGCGTGTCGAACACCCGCAGTTGAAGACGAACCACCCCCGGATCAGGGAAGACCACCGTCACCTTCGGCACCGCCAGCACTTGCGCGAACGCGTCGAGGGCGTCCTCACCGGCCCAGTCCTTGCGGGTCTGGCCCGCCATCATCAGAAAGTCGATCTCGAGGCCGTAGTCGGTGTACACCCAGTCCTCCAGCGTCGGGAACCCGCTGTCGACCGAGCCGAGCCCCAACGCGGCGAACATGTACGGCCGCTGCCGAGGATCAGCCACCACCAGCACCGCCGTACGCAGCTCGACCGGAGCAGCCGCAGCGACCTCACGAGCATCACCAGCCGGTTGCACGCCCGTACCGAACGCGGCCAGCGACCGCAGCCACCACACCGCCGACGCCCCCGTGCACAGACCGCTGGCAAGCATCACCGTTCCCGCGATACTCATCTCAGAACCCCCAACCCTGCGGGCCCCGCTCCAACTCGCAGAACAAGCGACACCCATCCAGAGCCGGAGACGACGCCGGACCCTTCTCGACATCCGACCGGCCGAGACCGGCGTCCTCGCAGAACATCACGCACCCGCGCGCAGCCGGAGCCGGATTCTCGGTTGTGGTGGCTACCGCCGAGGACGACGCAGCGGCCGGGACGATCTGGGCCGGAGTATCCGAGGTCCGATCCGCCAGCACCCCGACCCCGGCCAGCACGGTCACGAGCGCTGAAACACCCGTCGCCACAGCAGGAACAAAAGCAGTCATTTCAACCCCCAACAGGGACAGCGATCGGCAGCATGGTCTGAACCGGTCGCGAAGAACGAACAGGAAGTTGCACCGGCGCGTCAGGCACCGGGTGAAGCTCAGCCACCCGCACCGGCTCAGGCACCGGCAACGGCTCAGGCACGGGATCGGGCTCAGGGACGGGCACCGGTTCCGGCTCGGGCTCAGGTGTTGCCCGCTCGTCGGCAGGCTCGACCACGGGCGCCGGAGCCGGTTCGGGTGCCGAATCTTGTTGTGCCGCATGGATCAGCAGCGCCAACCCGTGCGTGTCGGCCAGCAGGGAAATCGGGGCGATCGCAGCCACCAGCGCCGAGGCCCACCACGGCAACTCCCGACCGGCCGCGACCGCGTGCAGGCTGTTGCCCGCCACCGACACCACCGACCCGATGACCAGAACCGTGACGAAGAACCGGCGCTCTGGAGCGTGCGCGAGTACCAGCACCCCGAAGGTGGCCAGCAGGATCGTGCCGTCCACGATCAGCGGGAACAGCCACGCATCCGACGCCGGGATATGCGCCAGGACAGCGAGATCCTTCAGTGTGGCGAAGCTGAGCCGGAACGCCGCGGCGCCGACCGCGATGATGATGACCACGGCGGACCAGCGCGCAAGACGCATCCCCGCCGACCGATCCGCCGCACCCATCCTCAGGCCGCCTTATCCACCGACGCGGACACCGCGGCATCGTGCTCGGCCATAACACCCGGCAGGGCTTCGGCCAGCGTGCGGGCATCGGCGATGCTCAAGCACAGATACGCATCCGAACCGGACAACGTCACATGCACCCACGCGGGATTGCGCCCGTAGGTGCTCTCCCGCTCGGCCTTGTACTCGACGGCGATCCCGTCGTAACCGGAAACCGTGGTATTGAAGAACGACATGATCACGCCGCCTTCGCAGCCGACTTGGCACCGGAGTTGTCGCCCTTGATCCCGGTCGCGCGGATCGTCCAGCCGATCGACTTGAACTCACCCTGACCAGCAATCTTCGGCTTGACCTGCAACCCCTCCAGCTCCACCGGCCGCATACCCCGCGCGATCTCCGGCGCCACCGGAACCGGCTGCACATCCGCCACGAACACCACGTCGAAACTCGCCTGCTTCGCGTTCGCCGCCGCCGGATCGGTGACCGTGCCCTTCCACAGCCGCTTCCCCGTGCCGTTGCCCTCCGCGTCCAGGTCCAGCCGCTGACGCTTCGGCGCGTTGCGATCGGTGCTGAACTCCGTCACCGGCGCGATCTCCCCCAGCAGGAACAGACCCATCGGGAACGCGTCCTCGAACGCCGGGGTGAACCAAACATCCTTCAAAGCCATGACTTTCATCTCCTAAATCAGCAGATTGTCTATGTTTCCTATGTTAGATAGTCCAACAGCAACTTGTCTAGCCTTTCCTAGGAAACTGTTCTTGGAGGCTGTCAGCTAGGGAGCTGAGTAGACTCGTTTCGTGGCAAAACAGCTGATAGACCCGAGTGACCCGCGCCCCACCTACGTGCGGATCGCGGAGCAGCTGCGCGCTGACTACGAGCCGGGTGGACAGCTGCCTTCGGCCCCCAAGTTGGCCGAGGAGTGGGGCGTCGCGAAGGAGACGATTCGAGCCGCGATCGACGTTCTCCGCCAAGAAGGTCTGGTGGTTTCTTGGCAGGGGCGTGGCACCTTCTACCGTGCACAGCCCGAGGGTGGTGGCAATGAATCGCCGACCTATGAGACGCTCCTCGGCCACATCGAGAACATCATGAGCCGACTGGACGAGTTCGAAAGTCGCCTCTCTGCTGTGGAGCGTTCTCGAGATCCAGAAGTCGCCGGTTGAGTCGTTCCAACCGCATCACGATGATCGCCAGGCGCTCGTTTAGTACTTCCACTTCCGTTGGCGTTCGTGGTTGTCCGCGCATGTCGATCAGCATCAGGGTGACCGGCCGGTCCAACCCGGAATAGTTTTCCGGGTACCTTCGGTTCAGCGGGCAGAAGGTGGAGTCATGCGCGGAATGACTGAGAACCTCACGGTTGGCGAGCGGGTCGCCTGGTATCGGCGTCGCCGAGGCATGTCCCAAGAAGCACTAGCCGGACTTGTCGGCCGAACAGGTGATTGGCTCGGTAAGGCCGAGAACAACCGTATCGAGCTGGACCGGCTGTCCGTCATCCGTCGACTCGCTGACGCTCTCGATGTCTCGGTCGGCGATCTGATCGGCGAGCCGACCCTCCTCGACTGGTCTGCCGATTCCGGCACCTCAACTGTCCCCGCATTGCGTGCGGCCCTCATGAACTACCAGCAGTTGTCGCCGATCTTGGTGGGCAACTCGAATACGGTCGCGCCCCGTTCGCTCGATGTCCTTCAGAATGAACTCAACACAGTTTTCGACGCCTACCAGGCATCGAGGTTCGGGTTCGCGGCTGGCCGTGCGCCTCGACTTCTGACCGACGCACTCGCAGCATCGCGCCAGTTCGACGGTCCAGAGGGAAACCGAGCCTACGAGTTGCTGGCTTTGAGTTATCAAGCCGCAGCATCTGTCCTGACGAAGCTCGGCGAATCAGATCTGGCATGGATGGCCGCTGAACGTGGGCTAGCAGCAGCGCAGGAGACCTCGAATCTCGCGATCATCGGTTCGCTGTTCCGGTCTGTCACGTTCGCACTGCTTGCCACTGACCGCCCCGGCCCGGCGATGCAACTCACCGAAACCGCAGCTGCGTACCTCGAGCCTCATCTCTCGGACGGGGACGGCCCGCTGCAATCCGCCTACGGAATGCTGTTCCTGGCTGGCTCAATGGCTGCCGCACGGTCAGACGACCGGGCAACGACCCGCGACTACCTCCGCGAAGCCTCAGAGGCGGCTGCCCGGCTCGGAGGCGATCGAAACCACCTGTGGACGGCATTCGGACCGACGAACGTCGCGATTCACCGAGTGAATACCGCGATGGAACTCGGCGATGTTCAAATCGCACTTGACCTCGGTCCGACAGTCGACACCCGAGCCTTACCGGCGGAGCGACGCGTCCGCCACCTGCTCGACCTCGCGCGGGCATACAACCTCACCGGACGCCGCGATGACGCGATCGCTACAGTCCTTGAAGCCGAGCAGGTCGCGCCTGAGCAGGTACGCCACCACCACTTGAGTAGGCAACTTGTCCTGATGTGGGTAAGGAATACACAGGGACGCCCAGTGCGCGCCGTCGACCAGCTTGCGCGCCGCATGAAGGTAATCGGAGGAAGCAAAAGTGACCGACTCGGCTGACGATTTCGCTACGCCGCGCATGGCGGCTGGTGCCCTGTTCATCGATGGTGACCGAGTGCTGTTGGTGCGCAAGACCTATGGCAATAAATGGGACATTCCGGGTGGGTACATCAACCATGGCGAATCTCCGGCCGAGGCATGTCGGCGGGAGGTTCGGGAAGAGATCGGACTCGACCGCGCGCCTACCCGCTTGCTTGCCCACGACTGGGCACCGCGCGACGACGAAGGCGACAAGCTCTTGTACATCTTCGCCTGTGGCGCCCTCGGGGCAGACGAAGCGCGGATACAGCTTGACGGCGTCGAGTTGGACCACTGGGAATGGGTGCCGATCAACCAGATCGACCAGTACTTGATTCCGCGGCTCGCCCGTCGCCTGCACCGCGCTTACGAGGCCAACGCCGATGGCACGACGCTGTACCTCGAACACGGCGAACCTGTCCTTGTGTCCGATGCACGGTCCTGAGCCCGGCTTGCGTTAGCCGCTCGACTGAACCAGATCAAAGGCTTGAGACTGCGAGGCATCGCAGCTAACGCAGTTGTTGCCGATTGCCGAGTTCGCATCCGCACATCTCGACGCCCACGTCACCCGATGCACCGCATGGCTCGGCCGCGACCGTGCACAGCACCCCGCTTGATACCAACTAGTCCATCTGTGCCGTTGAACTAGTCCTTTGGACGGCCGACGTGCCAGCTGACCTGCGGTTTGCTGCCCAACTACGCCAGCAAACCAGTCTTTTAGCTGGACTTGTCTACCGTGGAGAACTAAAGTTATGCCATCACATGAGTGATGCCGAGAGGTGGAGACCGCCCCGCAAAGACGGCCTCCACCGGGTGGGCTAGCTAGCCCGCACTCGGCGGACCAGGACCAGAGCCCCGGCGATCACGGCAGCAACTACCAGGATGATGCCGTAGTCGACCGGGGTTTCTTGCTTTCTCCGGCGATGTTTCGCCATCCCCACCACCTCCTTCCTGGGCGCGGTGTGTGGACCAAGTCCACCGCCCCTCGGCGGGAGGTGCACCCACTTTACGTGATCGAGCCGACATGAACCGTTGAACCACAACGGGTTCCGACGCTTCGTTCGTCGGCCCAGGATGCCGACCGCTACGGGACGACGATCTCACCCACATGGGACAATCGACGTACGGCTATCACGCTCTGTGCCAGACTGATTCAGGTGTCGGGTTTCACGCGGGATACCTATCACTACGGCGACAAGCTGGTCTATGAGGCGCTGGAGCGGAAGTGGAGCCGTTACCACGACATGCGCTGTGACTGCGGCAAGAACTGGTACACAGCGCACGCTGAGCCTGCTGGCTTCATCGCTGTCCGGACCGGCAGCGGATTCATTGCACTGACTGGCCCCGGCCTGACCGAAGGTGTGGACGAATCTGCTCTGACGACAAACGCCCTATGGCAGGCCGTTACCGGCACACCTGGCGAGGGGTGGATCGAAGAGGTTCACGTCGTCGACCGCAGCCCAGCCGCCCGCGCTCAGTACAAGGCCGAGCGCGAAGCCCAGTACGCGCAGAAACGCGAACGAGCAGCCAGGTCCAAGATCGAACTGGCATCCGTCAAGCAGATCGACTACCTCAGGGCTCTGATCGCGAAAACGGACCCTGACCGACTTGATGCTGAGTTCGCTAACGCCATCGCGGGCACAGCCATCGCACCCCGCGCGGAAGACGAAAGTACCGAGCAAGCCATACAGCGCCTGACCCGCGCCGCAGCACGCAAGCTCATCAGCTCGCTTGTCGGCAACACCTGATTGCGTTCAACGGCGCGCACTGCATCCAATCTGAGTTGTTGCCGAATTCCGCCATACAGCAACAAGAGCGCCCCGGCGGCGCTACGCGCCGCCGCCGCGCCACGCCGCACTGCGGCGTGCTCGTCGCAGGCTCCTCACCCACCGGTGCGGCGGCGCGTCGGCAGCGCTTGACCGCCGGAGCGCATTTTGATCCAGTTCGCGTGTTCTGGCATCCGCTTCGGCGACGTAGCAGCACGCGGACTCTTCGGCTCCGGCCGCTTTTTCGTTCACCGAACAGTGCTGGGCACTTCGTCAGCCGTCCCCGACTTACTCTCCCGCAGCTGCCCACCGAATCCGCCGGCACTCGTACGTGGGGCCTGCCTGTGGTCCGGTCACAGGAAGTTCAAAACCGATCTGACCTGCGCGGATGAATTGCTGAACGAAATCCGACGGCGAAGCCGTTCGCTCATCGACGCGACGAATCGTCAGCAACTGATCGTCCGTCTCACCAGATCTGCTTCTCGGCGCCTATGCGCCGCTAGGGTAACGCCGTTCCCGGTCGGATGTACAAGCAACTCTATAGGCTCGCTGCGCCCGGACAAGCCGTTCGATGTAGCTGTTGGTTGTCGACGCCACACCCAAGACATCCGACACCGTCCACGCTTGTTCTTGACCGAACGCCTGCCGGTAGCGACTGCGGTTCACATGAAAGATTGGTTCGTCGTTGCGTCTAGAACGGGAGGACCTCGGCATGCACTTCGCGAATCCCTCTTCCTCGTAGTCCGCGAACGCACATTTCACGCCCCACACGCCGTGCACGACGATATTGCGGTCGTTCTTGAGCGTCGACGCACCCTTGGTGCACTCCCGCAGTTCCAGTAGGGCTGAGTACGTTTCGGGCTCGTGCGTCATCCGGCCCGGCACACTCAGCTCCGAATCCATGACAGCGACGCCGTTAGAAATAAGCCAATCCATCGACTGGCCCTCAAAAATTACCGATCCGTGACCGAATCCGGCGTCGGCGTGCTCAATGGCGATATCGCGTAACACCTCTTCCAGCCTTGCGCTGGCAGCGGCGACGCGACCGATCGCCGCGAAAAGGTCATCGGGAAGCTGATCTGCCACAGACGAAGTCTGGTGTATCGACCTGTTCAGGCCAAGTCTTTTCGTGCACCGAGCGGCTGACCTGCGCGGATGAGTTGCTGAACGAATCTGACGAGGGACATCCGCACGTGGAGCCTGGCTAGTTGCGAAACCCTGCCTCCTCATACGCCGATTGTCTCGCTGCACTCGGCCGAGTCAAGGGAAACAGCGCCCTTGACACGACCTCCCTCCGCTGAGGGCGGCAAGTATGAGGAAGCAGGGGAAGGGAAGTCACCGGGAATGACGAAGTCGCGGAGCTTGACACCCCGCGACTGTCGTACGCAGTTCGTACGCAGCGCACCCACACACGGCCGATCGCCACCAACGAACCCAACGACGAATCCGCAGATGGGACCACCCCGGCAAACGGTGCCCACACCATCAATACCCGGCAAATCGGACACTGACCGCTCTCCTAAAGCGGGTGTCGCAGGTTCGAATCCTGCCGAGGGCACCAATAACATGGGCAACTTTTCAGTTGTTGCCCTATGGGGGGTGCGTCAGTGCCTCTACTTCGAACACGCTCGTTGTGCGCGCGCACAACGAGCGCTAGGTTCATGGCAGTGACCCAGGACACAGATGTCTCGCACGCCCGCCTCCTTCGCGAACTGCGGGCGGATATGGCTGCGATCACCGAGATGGTGACTGCCAAAATCGAGCACGATGAGAAGGACTACGGAGACGCCGCGCTCGGTCACCACGAATTGACCTCTCTTGTGGGCGACAGCCTCGCAGCATTGCTGGACGCGATCGCCGGCGCCGAGTACTCGCTCGAGCCTGCTCGCAGAGCCGGGCGTCTCAAGGCCGAGCGCGGGATCCCACGGACAGTCTGCTGCACGCCTTCCGCGTCGCGGGATTGGCGTTCTGGGAGGTCATCGTCGAACGCGCCGAACATGACGAACGTCCGGCGCTGCCCCAGTTGTCCACGCTGGTGTGGGCCACCGTCGACGAGTACTCCGTCGCGGCGGCCGATGCCTACCGGCGCATAGTCGTCGTCGGGGACGAACAACCCGCTCAGCGGTTGTTGCGGGCACTGCTCGACCCCGATCTCCCCCCGACGCAGCGCGAGGGCCTGCGCGCAAGGATGCGTCTGCCCGTTCGAGGCACGTTCATCATCTTGGTCGGTGAGATTCGCCTGGTCGGGATGGGAGTGACCACTGTCAGAACCCTTCTCGCCGACGACCGGGTAACCCTGGCTGCCGCCAGCTCTCCGGTCGCGCTCGACCAAGCCGTCCGCGCTGCGCGGACGCCGGCCGGTGCGAGCAAACCGTTCACCGACCTCCTTTCCGCGCCTGCCGCGCTCGACCAGGCGCGCCTCGCGTTCCGGTGCCTGAGCCCGCAGGACACCGGAATCCACACCTACGCCTCATCGCCGGCACGTGCGTTGATCGCGGCCCACCCCGAACTCGCCGCAGACGTCCTGTCGGACGCGCTCGCCGCATTCCACCGACTCCACCCGGACGACGCCGACGCTCTCGTGCACACCGCTCTGGCCTGGTACGAGCTAGGCGGCTCGACGTCGGCGGTCGGAGAGCGCCTTCACCTGCACCGCAACACGGTGTTGCACCGTCTGAAGCGGATCGAGCAGCTCACCGGCTCGGCATTCGCAGTACCAGCCGACGCGGCGCTGCTGTACTTGGCGCTGCAAGCACGGCTGCTCCAGGCACCCGGCGACGGGCTGTGATCGACCCTGTTCGCACTTCGACGACCCACTTCGCGGCACCGAGCACGGCGAGGTCGAGGACGAACTACACCGAGCCGACCGGGAGGAGCCGGAACAGTGGGGAGACACGAGTTGGAGCGACGCTCGCCGGAACTCGTCGATCGGATCCCGACGACGCGGCCGCTCCGGTAGCCGTCTGGAGCCTTGCCGTCAGGCGGCTGCGTCCGGTTGGACAATGGCCCCGGCCCGAGACTGCCCGCGTCTCGGCGCCGAGGGCCTTTGGGTGTTCAGTTAGCGCCCTGTGGCTAGGGCGCTGCACTACTTCTGCGGCTCGGCCCCCTTGCCCGGCATGGGCGAGTTGATCGTGCTGAAGTACTGGATCGCCGCGCCGATGGCGACCGGGGCGGTGACCACGATCTGACCGGCCACGGTGCCCAGGGCGCCGATCGCGACGATGCCGCCGAGGCAGCCGAGGGCGGCGGCCGGGATGAACGGCCCGAACATGCCGACGATGGTGGCGGCGGCGACGGTGGCTCCGGCGATACCGCCGAGGATGCAGCCGATCGACGCGCCGCCGATGCCGCCGACCAGGGTGCCGATGGAAGCGCCCATGCCGATGGTGCTGGTCATGCGAGACCAGGCGGCCTGCTCGCGGTCGTACTCGGTCTTCCACGGCGCCTTGTCCTCGAATGGGAGGGCGACCGGCTTGTAGGTGGCGTGCGCCATGTCGAACTGGGTCGTCAACGTGGCGGTGCGCTCGGAAATCTCGGCGGTGATAGGGAATTCGAAGTCGTCGACGCGGAAGGTCAGGGGTGCGCCCGCGATGACCGTGCCGTCGGCGGCCTTGATCCGCAGCGCTCGGTCCTCGACCACCAGCGAGCCCGCGTCGGTGGTGATGACGCTGGCAGTATCGGTGGCGTAGGCGGTGAAGCCAACCGCTTCGGCCTTGTGGGAAGCGGTCTCGCCGGACGTACCTTCGTCGGAAGTGTCCGCAGCGGATGCTTTTTCGCCCGAAGTGACCTCGGCAGACGTGGCGTCGACGGGAGCGATCTCGGGAGCGGCGGAGCTCGTGCCCGCGGCGATACTCAGCGCGGCAGTGGTGCACACCGCGGCCAGGGCTAGTTTCGTGATCTGCATGAGGTTCCTTGGTTCTCGAGGCATAGCGGCAGGACCGGCCATACCTACGACCTTTGGTAGGACGCGGGTCGATGGCTCTTCGCGGCGACGTAGCCACCTATCGAGCACGACTCTGCGCCTGGCCGCCCACCTCCCCGTTCGGCTCGCTCGCCAGGTTCGCCGCCATTTGTTGCAGCAGCCCTATGGTTTCGAGGAACTTTTCGTCGGGGATCCCGTCGGCCATCTGCCGCCTGCGCCGGCTGATCCGGACCCACGCCTCGTCGTGCGTCACTCGTCCCGACTCGGTCAGCGACAACACACCTCCGTCCTCGGAAACCAGCCCGCACTCGAGAAGTTCAGCTAGTTCGGTGGGCCATTCGGCGTCGTCCTCCCAGAAGGTGTCCAGGGCATCGCGGACGTCGTCGGCGCGCTGCGGCTCGCCCGCCAGTGAGTGCAATACCTGCCAGCGTCTACGGCCGAGGCCACCCGCGGCGAGATCCTCGTCGAAACGCTGGTTGATCAACCGGTCGAGTTCCACGAGCCAGTAGCCGATTCCCCGCTGGATAGCCATCACATCTCCTTCATATGCCTATTGACAACTACATGCGATACTACATGTAGTTGTCCGACATGGCTAGAGTGAGCGAATGGACCAGCACGACGCGAACACCGTCGCCGTAGAGGCGGCCATGGTCCGGATCCGCCGCAGACAGACGCGCGGCGCGCTGAGCGGCGGCGCGATCCCCATCGCCGTGTTCCGCGTGCTCGGCGCCGTCGCCGACGGTGCCGCCGACACGGTTGGCGCGCTGGCCCCGGCCCTCGGTGTCGACCAACCGCGCGCGAGTCGCCTGGTGGCCCAAGCGGTCTCGTCCGGACTACTGGAACGGGTCGCCGATCAGCGCGATGGGCGGCGCGCGGTGCTTCGCCTGACCCCCGCCGGACACGACGCAGCGGCCGCCGCCGAAGCCGGGCGTCGCGGCGCCATGGCCGCCGCGATGGCGGACTGGACCGCTACCGAACGCGCCGAATTCGCGCGACTGCTGGAACGATTCGTCGACGCGATGGACGGGCCCGGCGAATGAGCGGCGCGGATCGGTCGGGTGGCGGCCGCAAACGCCACGACAGCATGGGACAGATCCTTGGTGCGGAATTCCTGGCGATCACTGCCGCGGACCTGACCGCGTTCGACAGCGCCGCACGACACAGCCGCCGATAGAAGCGACCGAACCGGTCGTCGACCACAGCGAGCATCACTGCCGCGGAGACCGACGGCTCGACACGCTCGCGACACCCGGAAAACGGCACCGGAATGGGTACCGAGCGATCGACGGACGATCCGGTGCTTATGGGTTCACAAGTATCGTTCGCGGAGTTTGCCCTTGACCAGCTTCCCGGTGGGGGTCCTGGGCAGATCGTCGGCGAAGTCGAAACTACGCGGCACTTTGTAGTGCGCGATACGGTCGCGCAGATACTCGCGCAGCTCCGTGGCCAAGGCGGGGCCGGGCTCGGCGCCGGGGGCCGGTTGAACGACGGCCTTGACCGATTCACCCATCTCCTCGTCGGGCACGCCGATCACCGCCACGTCGAGCACCTTCGGGTGCAGGGCGAGGGCGTCCTCGACCTCCTGCGGGTAGATGTTCACCCCGCCGGAGATGATCATGAAAGCCTTGCGGTCGGTGAGGAACAGGTAGCCCTCCTCATCGACGTAGCCGATGTCGCCGGTGGTGGTCCAGGTCGGGTGGTTCGGGTGGACCGCGTCGGCGGTTTTCGCGGGGTCGTTGTGATAGGCGAAGGGGGCCTCGTCGCGTTCGAAGTAGATGGTGCCGATCTCGCCGGTGGGCAGCTCCGCCCCGTCGTCGCCGCACACCCGGATCGTTCCCAGCCCGGCCCTGCCCACTGAGCCGGGCTTGCGCAACCACTGTTCGCTGTCGATGAAGGTCGCGCCGTTTGCCTCGGTAGAGGCGTAGTACTCGTGCAGGATCGGGCCCCACCAGTCGATCATCGCCCGTTTCACGTCGACGGGGCACGGAGCGGCCGCGTGCACGGCGACCCGCAGGCTGGACACGTCGTAGCGGGCGCGGACGGCCTCGTCGAGCTTCAGCATCCGGACGAACATGGTCGGTACCCATTGGCTGTGGGTCACGCGGTAGCGCTCGATCGCCGCCAAAGCCTGTTCGGCGTCGAACTTCTCCATGATCACCAGCGTTCCGCCGAGCGCGTGGACCACGCCGCCGAAACGCAGCGGCGCGGCGTGATAGAGCGGGGCAGGGGAAAGATAGACGGTCTCGGTGCCCAATCCGTAGAGGGGGCCGAAGATCGCGGTGTAGGTGTCACCGGGCGCGTCACCGACCTGCCGGTCCGGCAGCGGCTGTTTGATGCCCTTGGGCCGTCCGGTGGTACCCGAGGAGTAGAGCATGTCCGCGCCGCGCGGCTGGTCCGGGAGTGGCTCGGGCGTCGCCGCGGCCTTCGCCTCCTGGTAGGACTTGTACCCCGCCACCTGGCCACCGAAGGCGAGGCGGATCTCGACCGCGGGGGTCTCCGGGACGATCTGCTCGGCGGCGTCGGCGAGACCGGCCGACACGATCAGTGCCCGGGCTTCGCAGTCGTTGACGATGTAGCTGATCTCGCTGAGCGACAGGTGCCGGTTGACCGCGGTGATGTAAAGCCCGGTTCGCAATGCCGCCCAGTAGACTTCGTAGACTTTCGGGTCGTTTCCGGATAAAAGCGCGATGTGATCGCCCTTGCGCAGCCCCGCGTCGTACAGGTGCCGGGCAAGCCGGACGGAGTTCTCCTCGAGTTCCCGATAGGTCAGCGTCTCACCGCTCTCGGCGATAACGACCGCTGGCTTTTCGGGGAATCGATCGAGGTGCGCACCTGGGTACATGCGGCTCCTTCATGTTGATTGATTTGGCGAGTGGATGGTCGCGGCGGTCAGTGATCCCGAGCGACTGTCCCGAAGGAATTTCGCATTGGAATCTCGGAAACAGCCCCTTCGGAAGGTCTGAACATCCGAGTCCGGTGCGCAATCCGAATCCAGCCGAAAATCATGCCGAGGCGGTAGCGACACTGCCGTCAGGTCGCCACCCTCGGTCATCTAGTAGATTGCTCAGCGCCGCGATTACGCGGTCGCCGCGGCGGGCGCCAGCGCGGCTTGCATCGCGACTCCATCTACATAGGAGTGCTTCTCCTTGACCGCGCCGTCCTCGACCAGAACATAGTCCGCAAGATCGACACGGACCCGATTGCCGGTTGTGGAGGTCCCGGTCAGCTCCCACTGCACGACCCAGAAGTCCTCCCCGACACGCAGCGAGACCAGGTGGAACGTCAGGTCGGGAACGAGGGCCAACAGCGCCGCCGCCGTCTCCCGGATAGCCGCCCTACCGCGCGCGGGTTCCTGACCCGAGTGCAGGTGGAACAAGGAGTCGTCGGTGTGGAGTTCGGCGATTCGGTCGGGGTCACGGTCCGCCCAGCACGCATGGTAGCGCTCGAACAGTTCGCGGGTGTCAGCAGTCATGGTGTGTAACTCCGATCTATTCATCCAGTAGTCGGTCGGTAGGAAATCTGGGCGTTCCACGGGCGCCGAGTGGTTCCGTCAAGCGCGGAACGCGGACGCGACGATGCCTGCTAGTCGCAGCCAGCTCGGCCGGCCGGCATAGTCGGTCAGCTTCCGGGAGATCTCGGCCCCGCTCTTGGCGGTGACGAACCAGGATGGCTTCGGCGACAACGCGAACTCCCCGCGGGCGATCGAGCGCGGGAACGGTCTGAACGGTCCGCTGAGTACGGCACGCTCGGTGCCATCGACCAAGTAAGCGTTGTGGACCACACCGATACCGCTCCCGATCGCATCGAGGGTGTGCCCCGGGTACGCGCCCCACGGCAGACCGGGAACCAGAAATCCCAAGGCGCTCCAGACGTTGATGCCGATGGTCCCGTACCGGAGATCCGCGATCGCCTCGTCGAAATCGGAACCCATCGCCGCGCGGTCGGCGGGCGCGACGATGACGCTCGCACCCAGAGTGCCGTCGAGCCGATCGTTCGCGAAAGCCACTGCGGCCCGCAGGAACTCGACGCCAACGCCGGGCCGGGCCGTGTGCCCGAGAACGGGGGCGAAGTACTCGGTGGTGAACAACTCCTGAGACGTGGACTCGTCGACCTCGATGAGTAGCCGCCCCGAATGGTTTTCGGCGGCTGGGTAGGAACGTTCGGCCAGCCCGATCTTGCGCTCACTACCGGGATACCACGGAGCGCGAGCCGGAAGCTCATCGAGAACCGCGCGGAGCGTGTCGAGGAATTCCGCACGCTGATCCCAGTCGCTGCTGAGAATCAGGGCCTGGCCTGCGATGCAGTTATGACCGCCGTTGTGCAGCCGCTGAGTCGCCACATGCTCGGCTTGGAAGCGAAGATCGGCCTTCGACCACCGACCCGGCACCACGATAATCGGTGACACACCGCCGAGTTCGCTGGTGATCTCCTTGTCCAGGAGCGGCGTGCCCGCGGCCCGCCGGGCCCGCCCGCCTGCCCCGACACCCCAGACGATCGCGTCGTGCGTGACCCCGCTGCCGGTGATGTGCACATGCGTGATGTCGGAGTGGTGAGCCAGGTAGCCGCCGACCGCGGCGCCGCCATTGACGATGCGCAGGGCCCCGACCTCGACGAGCGGCGCGAAGGCAGCCTGCAACACAGGCAGCAGCGCCGCGAAAGTCGGGTTGAGCTTGAGAATGCTCACTCGATTGTGGGCCACCAGTTCATACAGCACATCCAACGGTGCGATGGAACTGATGTTTCCGGCGCCGAGGACCAAACCCACTCCCGCGTTCTCCCCGACCTGTTTCGCGCCCAGCCCCGCCGCGGCGCGCACCTGCACGGCGGTAATGCCTGGCGGCATCCAGATCTCGGCCGAGAAGCCGTGCAGGAGCATCGACTCCCGGAGGTCGGCCGGCAGCACCTTCAGCGTTGTCCGGCCTCCCGGCGCCGTGCCGGTCGTGAGCCCGTCAACCGGCGACTTACCGGCGGCGACTGCGTCGAGTGTTCGGGCAATCGCGGCGACGTTCGCCAAGACAACGTATGGGCCGGACATCCATTCCTCGCCCTCGCACATCGCCGTCGGCATGTGTTTGGCGCGGACGGCAGCCTGCACCCAACGTTCAGCGTGAGCGCGGATCGAGACATGGGTGCGCGCAAACAGGTCGGCGCGGTCAGCCGTCCCGAGCCGCGACCACCGCTCTGCGCCGCACCGCAACTCGGCGATGGCGCAATCCAGTGCAGCGATCTCGGAATCATCCAAGACCTCGTCGGAGTGGGGCTGGTGCGGGGCTGTGGTCACGTCGTACTCCCTCGATGCGGATCAGGAGAAATTCAGTGTTGCCGGTCACCATTGGCCGTGACGACAGGCACAGGCATCCACTTCGACCGCCTTCGTTGTGCCTGTGCACAACGAAGGATCACCGTCGTCAGCAGTGACCGAGGAGCATCGTGGTCGGGTTCTCGAAAAGCGTTGGACCGCTCGTCCGAGTCCGGACAGGATGGCCGCTGACCATAGTTCATCGGGAGGGGCTCGCTGGTGGATGTGTTTCTGGAGACCGCTCGGCTGGTGCTGCGTCGGTTTGCTTACGCCGACGTCGACAACCTGGCCCGGTTGGACAGCGATCCCGCAGTAATGCGGTTCCTGACCCGTGAGCCCACACCGCGACACGAGATCGAGCACGTCGTGCTGCCCCAGATCCTGCGCGACTATCAGCTGGGTCCAGCGGGACGCTTCGCCGTCTTCGAGCAATCCACCGGAGTGTTCGTAGGGTGGCTGGCTCTGCAGCCACCGCCCGACGGCAGCGTCACAGACGTGGAACTGGGCTACCGGCTCGCCGCGGCGGCTTGGGGCCGGGGATACGCCACCGAGGCGGCGCGGGCGTTGATCCGGAAGGGATTCACCGACCTCGGCGTCGGGCGGGTATGGGCCCAGACCATGGCGGTCAACCTCACTTCTCGCCGCGTCATGGAGAAGGCCGGCCTCACCCATGTGCGGACCTTTCACCTGCACTTCGACGACCCGCTCCCCGGCACCGAACACGGCGAGGTCGAGTACGAACTACACCGAGCCGACTGGATGACGGCAGAGTCATTGGGAGACGCACCCTAGCGCCGGAGGTCCAGTCGAGGCCGACGCCTCGCCGACATCCGATATCACCCCGCAGTCCGATTCCATCTCATACCAGAGGGTTACGAGTAACGAGAATCCGGCCGATAGCTTCGGGGTATCGAAATCCGCGCCCCGCTCCGACATCGACCGGCCGACATCGTCGACGGAGGGAGGTGGCGTCTCCGGCTCAGCTCTCAGGAAGATCTATGACGACACCTGCCTTGGTCCCCGAGTCATCTCCACGGTCACCGCGGCGCGGCGCCGACGGTGACTACGCCCGTCTGTTGCGCCGGATCTCCGACGCGGGGCTGATGAACCGGCGTCCCGTCTACTACGCCGTCCGGCTCGGCCTCGTCGGGGTCGCGTTCGCAGCCTGCTGGGCAGCGTTCGTCCTCATCGGCGATTCGTGGTGGACGCTGCTGGTCGCGGGGTTCATGGCCGTGACGTTCGCTCAGATCGCGCTGGTCATGCACGATGTCGCACATCGCCAGGTTTTCCGTCTACGGCAGCCGACGGAGCTCGTGGGAAGAGTCGTCGGCAACGCAGGCATCGGTCTGGGCTACGGCTGGTGGCAGGACAAGCACACTCGGCATCACGCCAATCCGAACCACGAGGAACTCGACCCAGATGTCGCGCCCGACATTCTGGTCTGGTCACAGCGGCAAGCACGGTCCAGCCGCGGTCTGCCTCGTCTCATCGGGAGGGCGCAGGCGTTCCTGTTCTTCCCCCTCCTTTTGTTGGAGGGCCTGAACCTCCACGTGGCGGGCGTTCGAGCGCTGAGAAATCCATCGGTCAAACACCGCGGAGCGGAGGGCGCGCTGCTGTTCGTCCACTTCGCCACCTACCTCGCCGCACTGTTCGCGGTTCTGCCCGCCGACAAAGCGGTCGTGTTCCTCGCTGTCCACCAGGGCCTCTTCGGCCTGTACATGGGCTGCATCTTCGCCCCGAACCACAAGGGCATGCCGACCTTGACCGGCGACGACCGCCCCGATTACCTGCGTCGACAGGTGCTGACCTCCCGCAACGTACGGGGTGGCGCGTTGACCGACCTCGCCCTCGGCGGGCTCAACTATCAGATCGAGCATCATTTGTTCCCGAGTATGCCGACGCCGAACCTGCGTCATGCCCAGGTGATCGTCCGCGACTACTGCACCGAAATCGGCGTGCCGTACCACGAAACCGGGCTGATCTCCTCTTACCGCGAGGCGCTGAGACACTTGCACCATGTCGGCGCTCCTCTGCGCACCCCCGACCGACACCCGGGTACCGAAGTGTCACAACGGAATCGTTGAACACAAGCTGGGCGTCGCGCCGCCCCGGAAGCACCCGGCAGATGCTTTACACCGCCATCCGACGAAAGTCCCCAAGCCTGTTGGTCTGCCGATGGCTACGCTGACCAGTGCAGATCCGCGCGGTATGCGGCATGCGCGGACGTAGTCGGGCGGCGGCCTACCGAAGCGTCGTCCCTCTCGGCACGTTATGTGACGCCTACGGCTTGGCCGACAAAGTGATCGGCGGTCCGGCCGTGGCCCCGGAGTCCGGCACCCCGGTGTAGTCGGGCAGCTCGACGCCGTTGATCGCGCGCTCGACCAACTCGGAGAACCACTCCTCGGTGAAATCGGGGCTCGGCTCGGCGTCCGGCCCGGGGACGTCGCGGCTGCGGGCGTTCAACTGGGCGATCTCCTGGTTGGCCTCGACGAACGAGCGCATCCGCGCCTCGTAGCCGGCGAACCCGGCCTCCGGGTCCCACCCGGCGGCGGCCAGCTCTCCGGCCAGCAGGTAGGCGCCGACCAGGGCCAGCCCGGTGCCCTGACCGGACATCGGTGACGAGCTGAACGCGGCGTCCCCGAGCAGAGCCACCCGTCCGCTCGACCAGCGGTCCATCACCACCTGGGCGACCTGGTCGAGGTAGAAGTCCGGGGTGTCGTCCAGGTGCGCGAGGATGCGCGGGGTCAACCAGCCCATGCCGGCCATCCCCTCGCGCAGCAGGCGCTTCTGGGCCGCGACGTCGCGGTAGTCGACATCGAAGTCCCCCGAGGGGAAGGAGAACATGGCCATCGCCCGGGTGGCGTCCTGGATGGGCCGCAGCCCGGCGGAGCGCCCGGACTCCTGGTAGTCGATCAGCCAGCGGTCCAGCCCGAACTCGTTGGGCACGCTGTAGAAAGCCAGCACGTGCCCGAGGTGGCGGACGAACCGCTCACGCGGCCCGAAGACCATCGCTCGCAGCGCCGAGTGCAGCCCGTCCGCACCGACCACCAGCTCGAAGCGCCGACGGTCGCCGCCCGCGAAGGCCACGTCGACCCCGTCCGCGTCCTGGGTGAGCTCGGCGATCCGATCACCGAAGACGTACTCGACGCCGTCGCGGGTGTCGTCGTAGAGCACCTGGGACAGGTCCCCGCGCAGGATCTCGATCTCCGAGATGTACCCGTCGCCGCCATCGTCGTCCGCGCGATAGGTCTCCAGCACGTTCCCGTTCACGTCCACGGTGTACGCGCCGGCCGTCTCAGTGCAGGCCGCGCGCACCGCCGCGTCCAGCCCCATCCGCCGGATGACCTCCTTGGTCACCCCACGCGCGTCCACCGCCTGCCCGCCGGGACGCAGTTCGGGGGCCCGCTCCACCACGGTCACCTCGGCCCCTCGCCGGCGCAGCCAGTGGGCCAACGCGGGCCCCGCGATACTCGCCCCCGCCACCAATACCCTGGTACCGCTCACTGTGCCTCCCGCTCACCCGGCCGGATCACTGTCCGGATCGTTTGCTCTGACCCACCGCTGTCGGTGTATCCACAGGTATCGACGACGGATCCACAAGAAATTCATCGGTGCAGCCGAGATCGTGTCCACGCTCCACGCTGTCGCGTGCCGCCATCCGATGACCACGTCGATAGCTGTAGGCGCACACTCGTCTGCCCGATGCCGCACCGACCAGGCCGGGCCGGAGGCGTCCACGGCGGCAACCTCAGTCGACGCAGGGGATGTTGGATCCGATGCTGGTGGTGACGGGTTTACCGGAGTCGGGTGCCGCGTCGGCGGGTGTGGAGGTGGTGGCACCGGTGGACGAGGCCGTGCCGGTCGGTGGGGTGGAGCTCGTCGACGTGCCCGCACTCAATTCGTCGGGCATGGTGAAGTCGCTGCCGATCACGATCTTGATGTGGCCGGGGTCGATATTCTTGGACACGGCTGTCGGTAGCCCGCCGAGCAAGTTTGCGGCCTGGGTGGCGTCGGTGTCGGCGCCTGTGCCGTAATAGACGACCGAGCCGGAACCATCGGTGGAGGTGGCGTTGCCGATGTCTCCTTTGCCGAATCCCTTGTCGGCCAACGCTGTCGACACTTTGGCGGCCATACCTGCCGCTCCGCCCGCGTTGACGACGTCGACGGTACTGGTGGGTGTGGTCGTGAGTGCGGCGGGCGTGGCTGCCTGCACACCGAACGCCGTGCGCACCGTCTTTTTGATGGCGGCCGGATCGATGACGTTGACGTCTTGGCCGTCAATGGTCTGGTAGCCCTGCACCGGCAAGGTCTGAAATTCGATCGGAATCGAACCCGCCTTTCCCATGGTCTGCGCGAAGTCGAGCATGTTCCAGCCTTGGGAGAGCACCACATCGTTCTGTGCGGCGTTGATCAATTGCTGCAGTTTGCCGATGTTGGTGAGTGTGCCGGACTCCGCGAGTTGTTTGGCGACCGACGTGAGGAACGCCTGCTGGCGGTGGGTCCTGTCGAGATCGCCGTTGTCGAGTTCGTGACGTTGCCGGACGAACGACAACGCGTTGGCGGCATCGAGGTGCTGGGGTCCGGCCGGGAACACCGCACCGGAGTAGTACTCGTCGTCGACGGCGTGATTGAGACAGACATCGACGCCGCCGAGAATGGCGGCCAGGTCGTAGAAGCCGACGAGGGAGACCTCGGCGAACCGGTTGATCGGTACTCCCGTCAGTGCCTTCACGGTCTGCACGATGGATTCGCGGCCGGCCTCGCGGCCCTGGCGTTCCAGTTCGACCTTGTCTTTGACGCCCTGGTTGGCGAGCTTCTGCTCGACCGCCACCTTCTTCAGCCCGTAGGCTTCCTTGATCTTGGCGTGGTCGTAGCCGGGGATCCCGGTGACCGCGACGTAGTCGTCGCGCGGGATGGAGAAGGCGGTGATCCTCTTCAGATCCTTCGGAATGTGTACCAGGATCAGGGAATTGGCGTTGTAGCCGCCCTCGCTGCCGTCGCCGGCGTGCAACCGGTCCATGATGTCTTTGGGTAGGTCGTTGCCGTTACGGTCTTTGCGTGTGTCCAGCCCGATGAGCAGGATGTTCATGTCGCCGTCGAGCGCGGCGGCGTCTTCGGAACTGATAGCCCCGGACCGGGCGAACCCGTCATCGACGGCGCGCTCGGTGTAGTAGGCGAATCCGGTGCCCGATACAACGACCACCGAGGTAGCGGCAACGACCAGGCGAAGGGCAGTCCGTGCGACCCGGGCCTGCCACGACGACTGCGCGGTCCGATTGCGGCGGGTGGGCCGCACCGGCACATACCGGTCGGTGGGGCCCTCGGCAGGGTCGGTCGCCTCCTCGCGCCGATCACCACCGGAGCCCATCGGTCGCGCACCGGCACCGCGAGTCGCCGTTGCCGAGTTCTCCCGCCCCGCGTGCGAACCGTCCGCGGCTGATCCGCCGAGCTCGGCACGAGACTCACCTCGGCCTCCCGCCCGGTGTGAAGGCCGGGCGCTCGCGGCGCGGTCGGACACCTCGCGAACCCCTTCGACAGGCGTTTCCGGCCGAGCATGACGACCACCGGACCGGGGAACCACGACCGGAATCGGTTCCGTTTCGTCACTCATTCGCCGTCAAGCCTCACGTCACAGTGCCGCGCGGAAACCGCCGACAGCACTTCACCAGGTTGGAATATCCTGCCCCATGTCTGTGACGAATACACACCGAGCAAGCACCCGACCGGGTACGCGATAGCGAAATCCGTGGGCGCAGCATCACGTCACGCGCACCGATCTCGGTGATGATCGACGACAGGCCGCGCCGGTCCGCGTGCGCCGACAGTTCGAGGCGGTTCGATAGCCGCAATGCGGCGAGGTCCCAGTTAGCCCGGGTTGACGAGAGGTCGGGGCGCCACGCAGGATCGATCGCGAGATGGACGATTCATGCTGGTAGAGCTATTGGGTCCGGTGCGGGTGGCGGGCGCGGACGGGAGGAAGGCGTCGGTCGGGGGGCCGCGGGTGCGGGCATTGCTGGGGTTGCTGGCGCTCGAAGCCGGGCGAGTGGTGCCGGCGGCGCGGCTGGTGGACGGGGTGTGGGGGGAGAACCCGCCCGCGGGGGCCGGGAATGCGTTGCAGACTCTGGCGAGTCGGTTGCGCGCGGCGGCACCGGGCACGGTGCGGAATGACGGGGGCGGGTATGTGCTCGAGCTCACGCCCGAGGATGTCGACGCGCATCGGTTCGGGCGTGCGGTCGAGGCAGGGCGGGCATTGCTGGCGGCCGGTGAGGCCGAACGAGCCATCGCGTGCTTCGATGCCGCGCTCGCCTTGTGGCGCGGGGAGCCGTTGAGCGATGCGGGGGAATCGGAGGCATTACGGGTCGCGGCACTGCATCTGACCGAACAGCGGCTCGAGGCGGTCGAACTGCGAGCGGACGCCTTTCGAGCCTTGGGCCGAGGCGGCGAGGTATTGGGTGAGCTCCGCACGGAGGTAGCGGCACATCCGTTCCGGGAGACGCTGGCCGCACGACTGGTGCGGGCGCTCGCGGCTGTGGGACGAACCGCCGAGGCGATACAACAGTTCCAGCGAACCGAGACCCTGTTACTGGACGAACTCGGCACGACACCCGCCGAGGTCCTGCGCTCGGCCCTGGCCGAAATTCACACGAACGCACCCCGTAATCCCGCAGTCGACGAACCTGAGATCGCGACGGCGTCCGGATCGGGTCCAACGGGAGTTACGGAAGCAGCGCGAACCAGCGGCGCATCCGCACCGCTACTGCCCAGGCGGTTCACCAGCTTCGTCGGACGCGGACGCGACGTGGAAGGAGTGCGACGGGCGCTGCGCGAGGCCCGACTGGTGACACTGTCGGGCACCGGGGGCGTGGGGAAGACCCGGCTGGCCGCCGAGACGGTCGGGGCGCATGCCGAGGACTGGGCGGACGGCTTCGCTTTCGTCGAACTCGCCGCACTCGAGCGGGAGCGGCCCGACCGGCCGGCCGTGAACGCAGTCGGAGTGGCGATAGCGAACGCGCTCGCTCAGTTCGAGCGACCCGATGAACTGTCCACGGAATGGGCCGATGTACTGGAGCGGATGCTGTCCGGCCGCCGAATGCTGTTGGTGCTGGACAACTGCGAGCATGTCGTGGAGGCGACCGCGCGCCTGATTCACGATCTGTTGCAGCGGCTGCCCCTGCTGCGGGTGCTCACCACGAGCCGGGAGCCGATCGGCGTGGACGGCGAGCGAGTGTATCCGGTCCGGACCTTGGACCTGCCCGAAGCCGACTCGGATATCGCGGCGATCACCGCATCGCCCGCGGTCCGGCTGTTCATCGACCGCGCCACCGCGGCACTCCCGGATTTCGCGCTGTCCGAGATCAATTCCGCGGATATCCGCGCCATCGTGCGCAGCCTGGACGGCATGCCGCTGGCTATCGAACTCGCCGCCGCTCGCCTGCGGAGCCTGCCGCTACCGGACCTCAGCGCCCGACTCACCGATCGCTTCCGGCTGCTCACCAACAGTACTCGCCACGCGGTCCCGCGCCATCGCACCTTGCACGCGGCCGTCGCCTGGAGCTGGGGACTGCTCACCGATGCGGAAGCCGCGGCAGCCCGGCGTTTTTCGATTTTCGCCGGCGGCGCGACCTTGGACGCCGTTACTTCGGTGTGTGGTCCGGACGCCATCGACACGGTCACCTCACTGGTGACGAAGTCGTTGGTCGACTTCGATGGACAGCGCTATCGAATGGCGGAGACCATCCGAGCCTATGCGACAGCGGAATTGACCGCCGCCGGCGATGCGGACGAAGTCGCCCGCATCCATGCCGACTGCTTCTCGGAATTCGCTGACGCCGCCGCCCACGGATTACGCACTACCGCACAACCCGATTGGCTCGCGCGGCTGATCGCCGAACACGGCAATTGCGAGACCGCACTGCGGTGGGCGCTGGACGTCGGCGACGGCGAGCGCGCGGTTCGTTTGTACGCGAATCTCGTCTGGTATTGGCTGCTGCGCGGGTTGCATGGCGACATCTCCGAACGCCGCCGCGAGGTCCTCGCCCTGCTCGACGACACACCGCCGCCGGGGTGCACCGGCGCCTATCTGGCCTGCCGGTACGCCGAGGAGCTGCCGGCGTACTTCACCAACATCTGGTGGGGCCAGATCCGAGACGACACGGGACGATTCGAGCGGCTGACCCGCGCGGCCCTCACCGAGGATCGACCTCCGCACCCGATGTTCGTGCTCATACTGGCGCTGCGTGACCTACTCGGCGACGACGACAGCCTGTTGACCGCGTGCACCACCTCCGACGATCCGTGGCTACGCGGTAATGCGCTGATAGCAAAAGGTTTCGATGAACTGGGCGGCGACCATCCGGCCCGTGCCCTGCCCACTCTGGAGGCGGCGCTGACCTGCCTGAGCGCGCACGGCGACGCCCGGTCACACAGCCGCGCCCTGATCTCCCTGGCCAGCTACCGGACCCGGATGCTCGGACTGGACAGCGCCCGCCCGCTGATCGCGAGCGCGCTGGAACTGCTCAGCCCCGACCTGGGCGCCGGTGAGCGCATGGGCGTGCTGCTCTTCGCGGCGGAGATGCACCTGGTCGGCGGCGATACCGACGTCGCGGCAACCTATATCGACCAGGCCGAGGCCCTGATCACCCCGCACATCATCCCCGCACCTGGGCGCTTCTTGGCGGCGACGCAGGCGCACCTGGCGCACCTGCGCGGCGACAACGACCGCGCGATGGAACTGTACCGGTGGATGTCCGAGCATCCGCTCCCCGACGGCCCGCCACCCGCGGGACGCCACGATACCGTCCGCTTCGTGAACCTGGTCTTCGTGAGCACGGCGCACGCGGCGACCCTGGTCGCGGCGGGCCGGCCGGACGACGCGCTGCGAGAGCTGGCCATGCCCCGCGATCTGGCTGCCCAGACCTCGGCGGCGCTGCTGGCCGAGGTCGGCATCGGTTACGCCCTGGTTGCTCTGGCGAAGGACGCCCCGGAGCAGGCGGCCCGCATTCTCGGCGCGACCGACCGGATCAACCGGAGGGCCGGGGTGATCCGCATCGGCCCGTTCCGGCGGCGGGCGCTCGACCAAGCGGAAGCGGCGCTCGGGCCCGTGCGCCTGGGCGCGGAATTCCTCGCGGGCGCCCGGCTTCCGGACGAGGCGGTGCTCGAACTGCTGCGTACCGTTCGCTGACAACAGCTGTCAGCGAACGGTATGGGCGGCACTGGATGCTCGGGACACGTATCCCACCGATCCAGGAGTGCTCATGTCTGTTCCTTCGAATACGGAAACAGTTGTTTCCGTGCGTGGTTCCCGCCGGCTCGGCGAACGTCTCGGTACGGCTGGCGCCGTACTGGGAGCCGGGTTCATCATCTCCGTCGGCGGCGGTTATCTGCTCGCCCCGCAGCGAATGGCTCCGGGCTTCGGTTTCACCGACTGGCCGCGCGGCGAGGCGAACGGCTTCCTGAACGTCAAAGGCGTCCGCGATGTGGTCATCGGTCTGATCATGCTGGTCCTGGTCGCGGCCGGGCAGCGCCGCACCCTCGGCGCGACCCTGCTCACCATCGCCCTGATCCCGACCGGCGACATGCTCACCATCCTGGTGCGCCGCGGCTCCACCGCGACCGCCCTGAGCGTGCACGGTCTCACCGCCGGCCTGGTGGCCGCCGCGGGCGCGCTGCTGCTGCGCCGGGAAAATCGTTGAGCGCCCGATGAAGACACTGCTCAATACCGCTCACATCTACATGATCATCGGCCTGATCTCCGGGTTCTACTACCGCGAGATCACCAAGGTCGAACATTTCACCGGGCAATCGCAGCTCGGTGTCGTGCACACCCACGTGCTGGCGCTGGGCATGTTGTTCTTCCTCATCGTGCTGGCCTTGGAAAAGCAGTTCACGCTCAGCGCCCGGGGAAGCCTGTACGGCTGGTTCTTCTGGCTGTACAACAGCGGCCTGGCCATCACCGTCGGGGCCATGACGCTGCACGGCACCCTCACCGTGCTGGGCAAGAGCAGCGGTGAGGCGATCGCGCTCGGCGCGGGCGTTGGCCACATCCTGCTGGCCGTCGGGCTGATCCTCTTCTTCATCACCGTCGGCAAATCCATCGACGACAGTCGAACACCGCACAACGCAGCGGTATTCGCCGAACAGGAGGCATTGTGAACACCGGCAGCGCACTGTGGACGCGGGACGCGGTCTCGCTCGCGGCGCTGATCGCCGAGGGCGCGGTCACCGCGGCCCAGGTCGTCGAGTCGCATCTCGAGCGCATCGAGCAGGCCGATTCCGAGATCGGCGCGCTCACCACGGTATTCAGCGAGTCCGCGCGCGCCGAGGCGGCCGCGGCCGACCGCAGGGCGCCGACGGGGCCGTTGCACGGGGTCCCGGTCACCGTCAAGAACAACCTCGATGTCGCGGGCAGCCCGACCACCTGGGGCGTGGCGGCCTTCGGGCAGGCCGTCGCGGTAGCGGACGCACCCGCGGTGTCCGCGCTGCGGCGAGCCGGGGCGATCGTCATCGGGCGAACGAACATGCCGGACTTCGCCACTCGCTGGCACACCGACAACGACGAGGCGGGCCCGACGGTGAATCCGTGGAACCCGACTCGCAGTCCGGGCGGTTCCAGCGGCGGTGACGCCGCCGCGGTAGCTACCGGCATGACACCCCTGGGCCTGGGCACCGACTTCGGCGGTTCACTGCGCGTACCCGCCGCGTTCTGCGGAGTCGCCTCCCTGCGCACCACACCCGGCCGGGTGGCGGTGGCCTCGAGCCTGTCCGGGGCCGCACCCGCGCCGACGAATCAATTGTTCGCGGCACCGGGGCCGTTGGCGCGCACCGTGCGCGATCTGACGACTGCCTTCGAGGTACTCAGCGACAGCGCTGACCCGCGCGATCCCGGATGGATTCCAGTGCGGGACGCGACCGATACCGCCCTGCCCGCGGTCGCCGTCATGCTCGGTGACGATATCGATCCGCAGGTGCGGGCAGCGCTGCTCGGCTGCGCCGACGCCCTCGAACGCGCGGGGTATCCGGTAGCCGAACTGGATCCGCCGCAATTGGGCGAGGTGGCGGCGGACTACGGCCGATTGGTTTCCACCGAGGTGGTGG
This sequence comes from Nocardia sp. NPDC004260, assembly GCF_053603155.1. NCBI lineage: Bacteria > Bacillati > Actinomycetota > Actinomycetes > Mycobacteriales > Nocardiaceae > Nocardia > Nocardia sp. NPDC004260. The sequence continues at coordinate 27,393 of NZ_JBSGEZ010000051.1, forward strand.
TCCAGCGCCGCGAAGCCATGCGGCGAGTCGGCAGCGCGGGACTGAACATTTTCGTGGACGCGGCGATCGACCTGTTCCCGCCGCTGGATCTGGCGGGCTACATGACCGCGCTGGGTGAGCGCCTCACTCGCCGCGCGGCCTGGTCCCGCTTCCTCGCGGAGCATCCGATCGTGCTCGGCCCGGTCTCGGACGAACTGCCGTGGCCGGTCGGCTACGACCTCGGCGGCACCGCACAAGTCGCGACCATGTACGCGGCGCATCGCCTCACGATCGCCGCCAACTACCTGGCCCTGCCCGCGGTCACGGTCCCAGCGGGCGTATCGGCCGAGGGTCTTCCCATCGGTGTCCAGTTGATCACCGCCCCATTCGCCGAGCGCCGCGCGCTGACGGCCGCCGCCCATATCGAAGCGGCCTATCCGATGCCCACACCCATCTCCCCGGCAACCGACCCGGCCACGCGGAACCAGGCGCCGTCCATCGGCTCGGGCACGACGCGGTGAATATTTCTGTAGCGAAGGGAATGTACATGTCACACAACACCTTGCGATCCGTCGTGCGCGGACAGGTACTGCTGCCGGGTGACGAAGCGTTCGATACGGCACGGACGCCGTGGAACCTCAATATCGACCAGCCGGTAGCGGCCGTCGTGCACGTCGAAGACGCGGAGGATATGGCCGCCGTGGTCGGCTACGCGCGCGACGCGGGCCTGTCGGTGACCGCTCAGCCCAACGGCCACGGCGCTTCCGGTGATACCGCCGGCGCCATCCTGGTGCGCACGCGCCGACTCGATCGGATCGAGGTGGATCCGGCCCGGCGACGTGCCCGCGTCGGCGCGGGGACCAACTGGGGCCAAGTGCAGGCGGCGGCCGCCCGGCACGGCTTGACCGGGCTGGCCGGAAGTTCCCCGGTGGTCAGCGTGGTCGGCTATACCCTCGGTGGCGGATTGTCCTGGTTCGGCCGTAAATACGGTTGGGCGGCCGATAGCGTCCGGGCCTTCGATATCGTCGATGCCGACGGTCGTCAGGCCAGGGTCACCGCGGAATCCGACCCGGAGCTGTTCTGGGCACTGTGCGGCGGCGGCGGGGATTTCGCACTGGTGACGGCAGTGGAGTTCGATCTGTTCGCGGCTCCGGCCTTGTTCGGTGGCCTGATCGCCTGGCCGGCCGCGCAGACCGAGGCGGTCCGTGCGGCCTTCCAAGACATCACCGATCACGCACCGGCCGAACTCACGGTCTGGCTCAATCGGCTGGAGCTGCCGCAGGCTCCGCCTGTGATCGCGATCGCCGCCGCCTACCTGGGCGAACCGGCGCGCGGACGGGACCTGCTGCGACGGCTGGACACGATCGACGGCATCCTCGCGGACACGCGCCGGGAATTGTCCCCTGCCGAGTTGGGCGCCATCGTCAACGAGCCCACCGCCCCAGGCCCCGGACTGCTGCGAACCGAACTGCTGACCGCACTGGACGAGACCGCCGCCGAGATTCTGCTGCACGCACCGATCGATCCGCTGATGGGCATCCAGCTCCGGCAGTTGGGAGGTGCGCTCGCCGAGCCCACCCGAGGCGCGGTTCCGCCGTTCGCGGAGCCCTACGCACTGTCTCTGCAGGCCACCGGCTCGGATCCCGACACCGTTGCCGCGGTACTCGCCACTCAGAAGCGCATCGTCGCCGATCTGGGCGCGCGAGTCAGCGGCCGCAAACCGTACACCGTCCTGTCCGCCGGCGAGAGTGTCGCAGAGGTTTTCGACACCGGCACCTTGGACCGACTGCGAAAGCTCAAGCAGGCCCGCGACCCACACGGCGTATTCCGCGCCAACTTCCCGGTTCTCCACTGAGCCTCCGGTTCCGAGCCGAGGTCAGGCACCTCCACAGCGCTGCCCCGCCAACGTGATCGGCGCGGCAGCGCTGTGCCTGCGACCAGCCATCGCAATCCTTACGAGGCCGAATCCCTGCGCAGACTACGGGTGGTACCATATATGGCATGGTGAAGACAACCGTGTACCTCCCCGACGAGCTGGAGGTCCGGCTCGACGCGGAGGCCGCGGCAACCGGGGTGAGCAAGGCGGAACTCATCCGCCGCGGCATTGCGATGCTGTTGGATGCGTCCGACCGGCCACGCAACGACGCACCGCTGCCCGTCTTCCACAGCGGGCGCTCGCGCAGCGCCGACGAGATGCGCGAGGACGTCTACCGGCAGATCAAGCAGCGATCGGCCCGTCGATGATCATCGTCGCCGACACCTCGGCGCTCTTCGCCGCATTCGACGCCGACCAAGATGAACACGAACAGACGCTGCGCGTGATGGAGCGCGAAACCCTGGTCATATCGCCGCTGGTGCTGACCGAGCTGGATCACCTGACCCGCCGCGACCTCGGCTTCACCGCGGCGATGAAGATCACCGACGCACTGCTGGGCCGAGCCATCGACGGCCGCTACCGGCTTGCCGAGTTGAAGCACGTCGACCTGTCTACAGCGCAATCGGTGCGAGCCAAATACGAAGGACTGCAACTAGACCTCGCCGACGCGGTCGGCGTCGCGCTCGCCGACAAATACAAGACCGACTGCATTTTCACCCTGGACCAGCGCGACTTCCGAGCCATCGAACCATTGACGCCCGGTTTCCGCTCGTTCCGGATCCTGCCCGCAGACGCGTAGCGATCTCGGCCCCCACGGTCACACTGCATAAGTCCCGCGAATGGCCGGGCGCTTCCCAAGTTTGCCGATATTCTGCGTGTCACGCCGAGAGCACCGCGGCACTGGGAGGACATCCGCTGAGGCCCGCGCCGCCCAGCTCGAACGTGGTCCCGGATTATCTCGCGATCGTCGACGGCCAGGCTCGGTCGTCGATTGTGAGCCAGGGTTCGGTGGCTGCGGCGGTGGGGGATACGCCGGTGAATTCGCGGATGTCGCGGTGGAGGTGGGATTGGTCGGCGTAGCCGGTGTCGGCTGCTACTCGGGAGGGGGAATGTCCTTGAACGAGGCGGTGGACCGCGTGGTCGAAGCGGACAAGTTTGGCGGCGCGTTTGGGGGTCAGGCCGATTTGCGTGCCGAAGCGTGACCACAGTCGTTGACGGCTCCAGCCCAGCTCGGCGGCGAGGTGCTCGACGCGGAAACGGCCGCGGCTGAGTTCGATCTGCCGCCATGCCCAGGCGACCTCAGGGTCGACGCGCTGGTCGCGCCGGGACCGCGCGGACAGCGCGGTATCGACCAGGGCGAACCGGTCGGGCCAGCTCGGTGTCTCGTGCAGGCGCTCGCGCAGCCACCCCGCCTCGCGACCCCAGATGTCATCCAAGCCGATGATGGTTCCGCCCAGCTCGGCGGGCGGGAAGCCGAGGATTGCCCGGGCGACAACCGGTTCCAGGCGAATCTGGACGCATTCGACGGCGTCGACGCGGACCGGAAGCGCGGTGCCGGCGAGGCCGAGCGTAAGACTGCCCGAATGGCTACGGCCCGTCGAGTCGCGGACCTCGAAGCCGCACTCGCCGAACTCGATGATCACCGTGACCGCCGGATGTGGAATGACACGCACCTGCTCCGGGCCGTCCCCGTGCACATGGAATCCGGCCATATCGACGCCGCGCAGGGCGGGTGGCCGCGCCGGTCGAGCGATGTCCCAAGGCACACGTCGATTGTATGAGCAGCCGCGCACGCTGACATTTCTTCAATACGCGACCCGCAGTCGTGCCCGAACGTCGTGGTGTCCCAACCAATCGAAGGAGCAACCGTGGACGAAACCACAGCCGCCGCGAGACCGAATCGGTGGTGGCATATCGGGCTGCTGATCGCCACCGCCCTGGTCGCCGTGCTCACCGGCTATTCGACCGGCACGGCGAACGCAGACACCGATGATTCGCACGAGCACATGGCGCACCTGCCGGGCGGAGACATCCACGTCGTCACCGACGGAACGCCAGGCGCTCGCGCGGTGGTGCTGCTGCACGGACTGGGCGCCTCGACCGCCTACTGGGATCCGGTGCTGCCCGCCTTGCGGGACCAGTACGTCGTGCGCATCGACCTGCTCGGCCACGGCAAGTCCGATAAGCCCGACAGCGGCTACAGCACGTCCGAACAGGCGAGCCGAGCCGGGGCCGTGCTCGATCAGCTGGGCGTGCGCCAGGCGATCGTCGTCGGGCATTCCTCCGGCGGCTACGTGGCCACTTCGCTGGCCGAACAGCGCCACGACCTCGTGTCGGCGATCATGCTGATCGACTCCGGTCCCCGCCTGGACGCCGTCACCGACAGCGGTCCGGTCGGCAATCTGCTATTCGTTCCTGCGATCGGCCAGCCGCTGTGGCCGCTGCTCCCGGATGTCGTGCTCCGGCAAGCCATGAGTTCCGCGTTCACCCGGGACGTGCGGATCCCCGACCAGTTCGTCACCGACCTGCGCGGGATGACCTACCGCAGTCTCACCGCGACCTCCACCGCGTCGGACGACTACCTGCGGGAACGAACCGAACCGGACCGGCTCACCGACCTCGGCGTTCCGGCCATGGTGCTCTACGGCTCTCAGGACAAGCGATGGCAGCCGGAGTCTTACGAGGACTACCGCCGCGTCCCGGGCATCCGGATCGAGAGCCTCGACTGTGGTCACACACCCATGGTCGAAGAGCCCGACGGCACCGGCGCCCTCATCCGTGACTTCGTCGGCAGGCACTGATCGTAGTTGTCGGCCACCTCGTCGTCGTTGACCAGCATGGTCGCGTGTCCGTCGGTCGCCTTGGCGCTACACGTTACGTACCGGACTCGCAGGAGAAGGGGGGGTGAAATAGGCGCGGCGGCACTTTCGAGCAGATTCCGTCATCCCCTCAGGTGGCACGAGTTCGGTTGCCGCGCAACGGCTACTGTCTTCGCTATGCGGTTGGTGGTCTTGGTCGGTGTGGTGCTGATGATGAGTGCGTGTGCTCACAGCACGCCCGGCAATCCACGACCGGCGGCGGGCCGCGCCCCGTCGACCAGCTCGACAGGACAGCCACCGCAGAACGGGTTGCAGGATCGGATCACCTGGGTGAAGCAAGGGTCGCCGGTCGATCTCGCGCCGTATCACTCCGCGGCAATCGAAGGGGGCCCGGTGACCGATTTGAAGGCCGACATCGCGTTCGTCAGCCCGACTCACAAGATCAGCTGCATCACCGGGACCGCGTACGATTTCGACGGGTTCGACTGCACGGTCGAACTGAAGGAGCCGGTGCCCGCGCCGGGCGAGGGCTACGGCCAATGGTTCGGCGGATACGTGACCTACGCGGGGCACCGGTTGACGGTGGGCCAATTCCGCGGCGATCCAGGGCTTTTCATCAACGGCCAGGGCCGGACCTTGCCGTACGACAGCACCATCACCTTCGGCGACTACACCTGTCGCCTCGCGACGACCGGCCTCACCTGCGTGAACCCCACCCAGGGCACGGGCGTGCAACTGAGCAGCGAGGGCGTCGTCCCGCTCGGCTGCCTGCGCGAACTCCCGCAGACGGAGCGCGAACCGGCCGTCGGCCGCGCTTATGCCTGCTGAGCACCCGCCGCTGCAGCAACCAACGCTATTCCGTGGCCTTCGGATGGCCGGTTCCGGCGTACGTTATCCAGGTGGTTCGATGATCGTCATCGATCAAGTACCAGACTCTGCCCCCACTGGTGACTTCGTACTGCCAGCGCTCGAGGGTGGCGCCCTTCCACACCGCCGATCCCATCGAACCTTTGAGACGATGCTGCCGCTCCGGGTTCGCCGATGCCCTCGGATTCGCTCGGATCGCGTCGAACGCCCGACGAAGGTTGGCAGCCGCGTGCTGCGCCAAATGCTCCCAACCGGTACAGGCTTCGGTAGTCGCGAAACGGACTTCGAATTCTTCGCCGACCGCAGGGGGCGCGACGCGATCGCCCCGCTTCGGACTCATCCGGCCGACTCTTCCGACTCCGGCACCGGGACCGGCCCGAGATCGCCTTCCGGCTCACGAGTCAGAATTGCCAAGAGCGCCGGGTCGGCATAGATCTCAGCTGTGTGCCGCCACTGTGCCAGCAGCGTGGCCAGTGGAGCGAGGTTCTCCAGGGCCGCCGCACCCCGCGCTACCGCGACCAATTCTTCGAGAAACTGATCGAGATCCCCTGCCGGGAGGAAGGTCACCCAAGGAACAGCGTCCGGCAGGACATCCCGCACGGCCTCCGCACCCAGCCGACGCACCAGACCCGCGAGCAGTCGCGCCGTGAAATCGACAACTATGCCCTCGGCATCCATCTGCGATACCCGCATGAGTGCCAGATCGTCGGCATCGCGCCGACGCAGCCGCAATGCGCGCACGTCGTCCAAGAGCTTCGCGGTCACCGCAGGCTTGTGCAGTAAGTCGCTGAAAGGGACGACGTCGTAGGCAGCGCTCATGACATCCACACTACCTCGGATGTCAGATCCGCTGGAATAGGAGCCCAGAAACGCGAACGGCGCCGCCCCTTTCGGAGCGGCGCCGTTCTCAGCGATTCAGCGAATCACTTGATGATCTTCGTGACGCGACCGGCGCCGACGGTGCGGCCACCCTCGCGGATCGCGAAGCGCAGACCCTCGTCCATGGCGACCGGCTGGATCAGCTTGACGGACATCTCGGTGTTGTCACCGGGCATGACCATCTCGGTGCCCTCGGGCAGGGTCACAACGCCCGTCACGTCAGTCGTACGGAAGTAGAACTGCGGACGGTAGTTGTTGAAGAACGGGGTGTGGCGGCCGCCCTCGTCCTTCGACAGGATGTACGCCTGGCCCTCGAACTCGGTGTGCGGGGTGGTGGTGCCCGGCTTCACGACGACCTGGCCGCGCTCCACGTCCTCACGCTTCAGACCACGAACCAGCAGACCGACGTTGTCGCCCGCCTGGCCCTGGTCCAGCAGCTTGCGGAACATCTCGACACCGGTGACGGTGGTCTTGGTGGTCTTCTCGCGGATGCCGACGATCTCGACTTCCTCGTTCACGTTGATCACGCCACGCTCGACACGACCGGTGACCACGGTGCCACGACCGGTGATGGTGAAGACGTCCTCGATCGGCATCAGGAACGGCTTGTCGGTCTCACGAACCGGGTCCGGGATCGACTCGTCGACCGCGGCCATCAGCTCCAGCACCGACTCCGCCCACTTCGGGTCGCCCTCGAGCGCCTTCAGACCGGAGACCCGCACGACCGGCGCGTCCTCGTCGAACTCCTGCGAAGCCAGCAGCTCGCGGACCTCCATCTCGACGAGCTCGAGGATCTCCTCGTCGTCGACCATGTCGGCCTTGTTCAGCGCGACCAGGATGTAGGGCACGCCGACCTGACGGGCGAGCAGCACGTGCTCACGGGTCTGCGGCATCGGGCCGTCGGTGGCGGCGACCACGAGGATGGCACCGTCCATCTGCGCCGCGCCGGTGATCATGTTCTTGATGTAGTCGGCGTGGCCCGGGGCGTCGACGTGCGCGTAGTGGCGCTTCTCGGTCTGGTACTCGACGTGGGAGATGTTGATCGTGATACCACGAGCCTTCTCCTCGGGCGCCTTGTCGATCTGATCGAACGCGAAGCTCTCGTTCAGATCCGGGTACTTGTCAGCCAGCACCTTCGTGATCGCTGCGGTCAGCGTGGTCTTGCCATGGTCGACGTGACCGATGGTGCCGATGTTGACGTGCGGCTTCGTCCGCTCGAACTTCGCCTTCGCCACTTCTTTGTCCTCCTGGACTTGTTGGTGCGTGCAATTGCAGCAGTGCGGGGTCATCCCCGCGGACAACGGGGAAAGGGTTTACAAACGCCCGGGAGCCATTACTCGCCGGTCGCCTTGGCGATGATCTCCTTCGACACGTTGGCCGGAACCTCCGCGTACGAGTCGAACACCATGGAGTAGTTCGCCCGGCCCTGGGTCTTCGACCGCAGGTCACCGATGTAACCGAACATCTCCGAGAGCGGAACCAGCGCCTTGACGACACGGGCACCACTGCGTTCCTCCATGGCCTGGATCTGACCACGGCGGGAGTTCAGGTCGCCGATCACGTCGCCCATGTAGTCCTCGGGCGTCGTGACCTCGACCGCCATCATCGGCTCGAGGATCACCGGACCGGCCTTGCGAGCCGCTTCCTTGAGCGCTTGCGCGCCCGCGATCTTGAACGCCATTTCCGACGAGTCGACGTCGTGGTAGGCGCCGTCGAGCAGCGTGACCTTCAGGTTCACCAGCGGGTAGCCGGCGAGCACACCGTACTGCATGGCGTCCTGAGCACCGGCATCCACCGAAGGGATGTACTCCTTCGGCACGCGGCCACCGGTGACCTTGTTCTCGAACTCGTAGTGCGCGCCGTCCTCGCCGACGAACGGCGCAAGCGCGATGATCACCTTCGCGAACTGGCCGGAACCACCGGTCTGCTTCTTGTGCGTGAACTCGAGCTTCTCGACCGGCTTGGTGATCGTCTCGCGGTAGGCCACCTGCGGCTTACCGACGTTCGCCTCGACCTTGAACTCGCGCTTCATGCGGTCGACCAGGATGTCGAGGTGCAGCTCGCCCATACCGCCGATGACGGTCTGGCCGGTCTCCTGGTCGAGCTTGACCGAGAAGGTCGGGTCCTCTTCGGAGAGACGCTGGATCGCGGTGCCCAGCTTCTCCTGGTCGGACTTGGTCTTCGGCTCGATGGAGACCTCGATGACCGGGTCCGGGAAGGTCATGGACTCGAGCACGATCTGGTTCTGCGGATCGCACAGGGTGTCACCGGTGGTGGTGTCCTTGAGGCCGATGACCGCGTAGATGTGACCTGCCGAGGCCGCGCCGACCGGGTTCTCCTTGTTGGAGTGCATCTGGAACAGCTTGCCCAGACGCTCCTTCTTGCCCTTGGTCGAGTTGATGACCTGGGCGCCGGAGTCGACCTTGCCGGAGTACACGCGGACGTAGGTCAGCTTGCCGAAGAACGGGTGCACCGCGATCTTGAACGCCAGCGCCGCGAACGGCTCGTCGGCGCTCGGCTTGCGGGTCAGCAGTTCGTCTTCCTTGCCGGGCACGTGGCCGGTGGTGGCCTCAACGTCCAGCGGCGAGGGCAGGTAGTCGATGACCGCGTCGAGCATGGGCTGGACGCCCTTGTTCTTGAACGCGGACCCACACAGTACGGGGTACAGCTCGGAGTTGACCGTCATCTTGCGGATGGCGCCCTTGATCTCCTCGATCGTGAGCTCCTCGCCGCCGAAGAACTTCTCCAGCAGCGCCTCGTCGGACTCGGCCACCGTCTCCAGCAGGATCTGGCGGTACTCCTCGGCCTGCTCCTTCAGATCGTCGGGGATCTCGACGACCTCGTACTGCTCGCCGAGCTTCGTCTCGCCCCGCCAGACCTTGGCGTTGTTCTCGACCAAGTCGACGATGCCCTCGAAGGTATCCTCCGCACCGATCGGCAGCTGCAGAACCAGCGGCTTGGCGCCCAGGCGTTCGACGATGGTCTTCACGGTGAAGTAGAAGTCCGCACCGAGCTTGTCCATTTTGTTGACGAAGCAGATCCGCGGCACGTCGTACTTGTCCGCCTGACGCCACACCTGCTCGGACTGCGGCTCGACGCCTTCCTTGCCGTCGAACACCGCGACGGCGCCGTCGAGCACGCGCAGCGACCGCTCCACCTCCACGGTGAAGTCGACGTGCCCGGGGGTGTCGATGATGTTGATCTGGTTGTCTTTCCAGAAGCACGTGGTAGCCGCGGAGGTGATGGTGATACCACGCTCCTGCTCCTGCTCCATCCAGTCCATCGTGGCAGCGCCGTCGTGGACCTCACCGATCTTGTAGGTGATGCCGGTGTAGAAGAGGATGCGTTCAGTTGTGGTCGTCTTGCCCGCATCGATGTGGGCCATGATGCCGATGTTGCGGACCTTGTTCAGGTCGGTGAGCACGTCCTGTGCCACGGAAATCTTCCCCGCTCGTAGCTAGTTGGGATTATCGGGGACGACCCTGTGGTCGCCTCTATGTCAACGCCGGAAGCGGCCGGTGAGTGCCGCCTCCGGCTGTGCCTCCCGACCCAGACGACGGGCCGGGCAGACGTCACCAGCGGTAGTGCGCGAAGGCCCGGTTGGACTCGGCCATCTTGTGGGTGTCCTCGCGGCGCTTGACCGAGGCGCCGAGGCCGTTGCTGGCGTCGAGCAGTTCGTTGGCCAGACGCTCGACCATGGTCTTCTCCCGGCGCGCACGCGAGAAGTTGACCAGCCAGCGCAGGGCCAGAGTGTTGGCGCGGCCCGGACGGACCTCGACCGGGACCTGGTAGGTGGCGCCACCGACGCGGCGGGGCTTCACCTCCAGCGACGGCTTCACGTTGTCCAGCGCGCGCTTGAGGGTGACGACCGGGTCGGTGCCGGTCTTCTCGCGCGCCTGCTCCAGCGCACCGTAGACGATGCGCTCGGCGGTGGACTTCTTGCCGTCCAGCAGGATCTTGTTGACCAGCTGAGTGACCAGCGGCGAACCGTAGACCGGGTCGTTGATCAGCGGACGCTTGGGTGCGGGGCCCTTGCGTGGCATATCAGCTCTTCTCCTTCTTGGCGCCGTAGCGGCTGCGGGCCTGCTTGCGGTTCTTCACACCCTGGGTGTCGAGCGAGCCGCGAATGATCTTGTAACGAACACCGGGGAGGTCCTTCACACGACCGCCGCGCACGAGCACCATGGAGTGCTCCTGCAGGTTGTGCCCCTCGCCCGGGATGTAGGCCGTGACCTCGACCGAGCTGGTCAGGCGAACACGCGCGACCTTGCGCAGCGCGGAGTTCGGCTTCTTCGGGGTCGTGGTGTACACGCGGGTGCACACGCCACGACGCTGCGGGCTCCCCTTCAGGGCCGCGGTCTTCGTCTTGGCGACCTTGTCGCGGCGACCCTTGCGGACCAGCTGGTTGATGGTTGGCATAGACCGGCTTTCCTTATTAGTTAACGCGGTGTGTGGACTTGGTGTCTGTTTTAAGTTCGCGGCGTTCCCGGGGCCCTTCGTGGAGACAAGCTTCCACTTCGAGGCCCGTCGTTCACGCCGCTGTCATCGAGCTTTCACTCGCACGTCCGGCCACGTTTCTCGCGTCCCGAGGTCGGGCGTGTCGCGCGCGGCGCGGAGCCCTTATTCCGGGCACGCTGGATTCGTCGGCCGCTCTCGCTGGCCTACGGTCACGCACGAACTTGCCCGCATGCTTCCGGGCACAGCGGTCCACGATACCCGCGGCCGGGACACAGGGTCAAAGTGGGTCGGTTCGAAGATCGTCTACCTGGCCAGGTTCAAGGTCATTTCCATCAGCTTCTTGGCCGCGTCGCACGGGTCGGGATGCGCCGAGCCGGGCCGGTAGTTGATCCACCAGCCGATCACGCCGTTGTCCGGCGCACTCGCCGTAACGCCGCAGGAATCGGGGTCCTTCGGCCTGCGGATCTGCAATGCCAGCGAACTCTGGATGGTGATGTTGGTGGTCTCGTAGCCGAGTTTGTTGTTCGTCTGCTTCTCGTTGCTGAGCGTCCCGTTCTCGTACCAGTTGAGCGTGGCCATCCCGTTGCCGCCGGGCGCGCCGACCAGATCCCACATGCACACCGCGCCGAAGAACGACTCGCTGACCGTGACGCCCTCACCGACGGCCTTGCCGATCTGATCCTGGGACAGGATCATGCATTCGCGCAGCAACTTGTCCAGCTTGGCGTTGACCGGCTGGCTTCCGCCGACCGGCTGCGCGGTTCCAGGGACCACCTGACCGCACCCGCCCACGGGCAACGCCAAGGCCGCGGAGACGGCGGCAGCAGCAGCGCGCCTGTACAGGGCTCGACCGACGTTCACACTCCACCTCTCACTGAATCCGCTGCAGAGTCAGCTCGGCGAGCGCGCGGCTGCGGTCGCAGGGGTTACCGGTCGCCGAGCCGAACTGCCCAATATTCGTCGACCACTCGAAGAAGTCGTCACCGAGCTGCACCGCCAGATCGCAGATTGTTCCATTCGGATCCAAGGCAGCGAATCCATCGCGCCCCGCAACTTTTATCGGGTCCGGCGCGCGGCCTTCGACGCTCACCCATGCCCGCTCACGCTCAATGGGGCTTCCTCGATAGGAAGCGAAAGTAATACTGGGAGAGCCGATTCCGGCTGACTGCCAGCTGCAGCCAACTGCGTTGCGGAACACCCCGGAGATCCGGCCGAGACCACCGAGAGTGCGCACTTCGTCGTCGGTGACGTGACCACACTCCCCGACGAACGGGCCGAGCGCCACCACCTTCGGCGCCGCCCGCGAAGGACCCGAGTCCTCGGACTCCCCGCCCGAACCGCAGGCCGCCAGAGCGAGCACCGAGGCTGTCGCGATGACGACCGCCGACTTGATCCGCATGCAGAGAACTCTACCGACGCGACCGCCCAAGCGGCTCGACGAAGCCGCCCGCCGCCGCGGCGAACACCAGCCGACTATCCGAATGCACGCCCGGGTGCACAAGGGTCATAAATTGCCTCGGACTCTTCGCGTTGAGGCAATCGCGGATTGCACGTACGGAGGCGTCCGGCGTTCCCGCCTCCGACGTCCCGCAGATCGACGTCACCGCCGGGTGCCCTCGCGACGGTGATTCAGCGGACCACACCTAGTGAACACATCAGATGAGCCCTCTACCGAGTCGTCACGAAGACATGGTGCTGAAGGATCGGCGGCGCATCGTTGCCCCGACTACCGCGGCCGGATACACTCACGATCGTCGAAACAGTGACGCTCAGAACGTCTTTCGTCTCGACTGATCCTACTGGGGGACCCGCCGAAGTTGGACCGGCTGCCAGCCGTACACGATCACCGCCAAAAGGCAGCCCTTCTCGGCCGTATCCGCCTGGAAGGCTCGGAGAAACCAGGCCATGCACTAGCAAGACCTGACACGACGTATGTCAACGGGGGCTACTCACATGAAATTAATTGCGTACTCGGTGTTCGCGCTGCTGACGACCGGGACTATCGTCACCGGATCGACCGGAACGGCGGCAGCCGTCGGTGGAATTCGTGGCATCTACGACGACCAGCAAACCTGTGTGGCGGTGGGACGGCAAAGGGGGTACACCGATTCCAGCGGTGACCGCTTCTTCTGTTATCCCCTTCCGGACGGCAGGTGGGCCCTCCACTTCCCCGGCACGCCCTGATCACACCGGCTCGGGGCCACAGCAACCTGCTTTTCAAGAGCACTGCGCCGCCTGCGCTCGAGCCTCAACACGGTGGCTGCACTCGCCACGGGAGCCGTCGGATGCAGCTACCGTGTTAACTCGAATCCGTCGAAAATCTCGTCGTCGTTCAATGCTCGCTCGGCGGTCCTACAGATTGCCCCGGGCTTGCTGTTCGCGTTCGATCGCCTCGAACAGAGCTTTGAAGTTCCCCTTGCCGAAACCGAGGGAGCCGTGGCGTTCGATGAGTTCGAAGAAGACCGTGGGGCGGTCGGTGAGCGGTCTGGTGAAGATCTGCAGCAAGTAGCCGTCCTCGTCACGGTCGACGAGGATGCCGCGCCGCTGGAGTTCTTCGACCGGGACGCGGACCCGGCCGATGCGGGCGCGCAATTCGGGATCCTCGTAGTAGGCCGTCGGCGTCTCCAGGAACTCGACACCCTCCCTGCGCAAAACGTCCACGCAACCGAGGATGTCGCCGGTGGCGAGCGCGATGTGCTGGACACCGGGGCCGCGGTAGAACTCCAGGTACTCATCGATCTGGGAGCGTTTCTTGCCGACGGCGGGCTCGTTGAGCGGGAACTTCACCCGATGGTTGCCGTTGGCGACGACCTTGCTCATCAGCGCCGAGTACTCGGTGGCGATGTCGTCGCCGACGAACTCGGCCATATTGGTGAAACCCATGACGCGCCGATAGAACTCGACCCACTCGTCCATCCGCCCGAGTTCCACGTTGCCCACGACGTGATCGATCGCCTGGAACAACCGATTGGGCGCGCCGTCGCGCCGCTGGTAGTTGGAGCGGCGGGCGACATAGCCGGGCAGGTAGGGTCCGAAATAGCCGGAACGGTCGACCAGGGTGTGCCTGGTGTCGCCGTAGGTGGCCAGCGCGGCCGAGCGGACCGTGCCGAAGTCGTCGGTCTCGTCGTGCGGTTCGACCAGGACGGTGGCGCCGTGGGTGCGCGCCCACGCCACACAGCGGTCGACGTCGGGCACTTCGAGCGCGATGTCCACCACGCCGTCGCCGTGTCGATTGTGATGGGCGGCCACCGGACTGTCCGGGTGCACCGCCCCGGTGATCACGAAACGCGCCGCACCGCTACGCAGCACGAATGCCTTGTGGTCGCGATTGCCGGTCTCCGGACCGGAGTACGCCTCCAACCGCATGCCGAAAGCGGATTCCAGGAAGTGCGCGGTCTGGGTGGCGTTGCCCACCGCCCAGACCAGGGCGTCCCACCCGATGACCGGAAACGGGTCACCGCTGTTGTCGTGGTCCACCAGCCCCACCAGTGTGCGCAGCTCGCCGTCGCTGGGAACGGCGCCGGACCGGGTGTCCGGCAGGTGCTCGATGGTCATGTTCCAAGGAAATCGCCGGTTCCGCCGGCTAGGCAACAGCGCCAATTCCCGGTAGTCAGTGTGGCGAATTCGGCTAGGAAGTGGCGGGCCATGCTGGACAATTTGAATAGCATGAGCGGGCCGGGCAGCAAGCCCGGTGCGGCGAACGGAGGTCGTCATGGCGCGCACGTCGGCGAAGCTCGACGAACTCGATCTCGCCATCCTGTCCGCGATGCACGAGTACCAGAAGGCGGGCATTCTCGAACTGTCCCGCCGGACGCGAGTGGCAAGGGCCACCGTGCAGTCCCGGATCGCGCGCATGGAGGAGTCGGGCGTGATCGCCTCCTACGACCCGCAGATCGACGTCACCGCGGCGGGGTTCGACGTGCAGGCGTTCGTCACGCTGGAGATAGCCCAGGGTGCGCTGGACACGGTGGCCTCCGAGCTCGACGCCATCCCCGGCGTGCTGGAGGCCTACGCCACGACCGGCACCGGCGACGTGCTGTGCCGGATCGGGGCCGACTCGCACGCGGGGTTACAGGCCGTGCTGCTGAGCATCGACCGGACGTCCTCGGTGGTGCGCTCCCACAGCGTCATCGTGCTGTCCACCGTGGTGTCGCGCCGGGCGCTGCCACTGTTGCGCACATTGAGCCCGGCCGGAACCACCAAAGCGCCCGCCTACCGACCAGCCCGCGAGCCGTGAGGCGACGCCGATCAGGGGCGCAAACCGGCGTGCACGTCGAGGATTTCCACGCTCCCTCGCTTGTCCGCCTCCAAGAAGGCGAGCAGAGCGTGCGCCTCCGCCTCGACATCCGCGCGCTCCGCCCCGGTCCAGTTCCGGGTCGGACTGATGCGGAGCCGGGCGGTGCCCGCGTTCGTGAAGATCTTGTACATGCCCGCGAGAAAGCCGTCGACCAGCACCGGCGAGACCTGAGCCGCGAAGGCGCGCAGCGGAGGGGCCGCGCCGTCGGGCACGATGCGGGTCCGATCCTGGTGCGACAGCAAGGCGTTGTCGTACCAGCCGAGCAGCCGCACCGGGGCGGGAACGTCCGGATCGGCAAGTTCACCGTCGGCGACGTCGTAGAGCGTCCGACCGCGCTCGTCGGTGTAGGCGCGCACCCGGTCGCCCAGTTCCGCGACGGCCTGCTTCATCCCGAGCAACTTCGACCAGGTCTGCATGTCCATGGTGCTCGCCGGACCGAAAGCACGCAGATAGCGGAAGATCAACTCCGCCAAGGGATACGAGGGATCCAGCGGCGCGCCCAACCAAGGCTCGACCCGCGACCAGATCGGTCTGCTGTTGTCCTTCCACTTGCCGCGCGGCGGGGTCTGCAACACCGGGAGCTGGTACAGCCAGGTCTGCAGCACCGCGCCCGGGTCGCGGTCGGGGTACAACTCGGCGGCGCGGGCGCGCAGGTCCGCCGCGGACATCGGCTCGTCGGCGAGCGCGGCTTCGCCGTGCCCGCGCACCTCCTCCGGATCCAGTCCGACCATGGCGCCGTAGTTGAAACCATTCCGGAACGGCACCTTCTCCAGTTCCGGCTGTATGTGCGGCGCGATCCGCACCGCGTCGGGCGGCGTGACCAGGTGAATGGTGCCGCGCATCAGGGTGATCCGGACCAACGACCGGTCCTCCAGCGCGTCCGAGACCGTCGCCGGATCGAAAGCCGCTACGCGGCTCCACAATGCGACGAACGGCGGCAGCGAATCCTGCGCCTGCAACCCGACGAGATGGTCGCACATCTCGTGCACCGTCAACCGCGAGCGCTCGAGTAGATGCTGGCGAGCCAGCAGGGTCCGGTTCAGTACCCGGTTGGACAGCTTCATGACGCGACCGGAATGCCTCAGCGCAGCGTGACCACGACCTTGCCGGTGGCCGTCCGGTTGTCCAGCGAGGCGACCGCCTCCGCGGCCTTGTCCAGCGGGTACAGCACCGGCTCCGGCGGGGCGATCTTGCCGGAGGCCAGCAGCGGTTCGACCTCGGCCCACTGCTCCTGCAGATAGCCCGGATGCGACATCACCCACTCGCCCCACGCCGCGCCGGTCACCTCCACGTTTTTCAGCAGCAGCCGGTTGACCTTGACGGTCGGGATCTCCCCCGCGGTGAAGCCGACGACCAGCAACCGGCCCGCCGAGCCGAGCGACCGAATGCTGTCGGTGAAGCGGTCGCCGCCGACCGGGTCGAGCACGATGTCGACGCCGCGGCCTCCGGTCAGCTCCTTCACCGCCTCAAGCCAGCCGTCGGTCAGCACCACGTCGGTGGCCCCCTTGGCGCGCGCGACCTCGGCCTTCGCCTCGGTGCTCACCACGGCGATCACCCGGCCCGCCCCGAGCGCCGCCGCCATGCGCAGCGTCGAGGTGCCGATGCCGCCCGCGGCGCCGTGCACGAGCACCGTCTCACCTTCCGCCAGTCTGCCCCGGGTACGCAGGCAGAAGTGCACGGTGAGGTCGTTGAACAGAATGCCCGCGCCCGCCTCCAGCGAGACGTTGTCGGGCAGCCGGAACACCATCTGCGCGGGCGCGACGGCCGTCTCGGCCAGCGCGTTGCCCAGCATGGTCAGCGCGATCACCCGGTCCCCCGGTCGCACGTGCGCGTCCTCGGGCGCTTCCCGCACGATGCCCGCGACCTCGCCGCCCACGACGAACGGCAGTTCGGGTTTCATCTGGTACAGGCCGCGCGTCATCAGCACGTCCGGGAAGGCCACACCGGCCGCGTGCACGTCGATCACGACCCCGCCCGGGAAAGCCGCGGGCTCCGGAATATCCACGATCCGGATCGCTTCCGGGCCTTCCAGCTTGCTCACCTGGGCTGCGCGCATGTGCCGACCTCTCTGTCCTCGCACCGGCCTGATCCGCGCCGGCGCCACACCGACAACATAACCGGCGCGGTCCGACGACGCCCGTCCGGACGCCCGATTTTGCTATGCTGGCCGCGACCTCGCGGTCGGGAGGGAAGGGGGATTCATGGTCGAGCAAAACCAGTCGCAACCTGCGACGACGATGCAAGTCGATCCGGCGGCGCTGCGCTCGTTCGCGCAGACTCTCCGTACGGAGGCCACCTCGGTCGCCGACCTCGGCGGCGGCGAGAGTCTCGGCGCCGTCGTCGGGGCGCTGCCAGGCACCGAGTTCGGCCCTGCGGCCCAGCGCGCGAACGACGCCGCGCACCGCTGCCTGGAGCGGATCGGCTCGCGGCTCAGCACGATCGCCGACAATCTGCACAACGCGGCGGGCAAGTACGAGCTGGTCGAGGACGACTTCGCGGCGAAACTTCGCACCATAGGACTCCAGGTGCCATGACGCTCAGCATCCCAGACGTCGAGAACTGGCAGCCGGAGCAGCTCACGGCGGCGGGCGCGCTCGCCGAACGGATGTCGCAGGGCCTGGACACCGCGGTCGGCAAGGGCGCGGACGAGACAAAGGCACTCGCCGACGCCGCACAGTGGTCCGGTTCCGCGGGCGACGCCGCGAACGCCAGGATGCAGACCGAGAAGACCCGCGCCTCCGCGGTGAGCGCCGCCCTGCTCGAGCTGAAGACGGCGCTCACCACCCAGGTGCAGAACCTCACCGAAGCGAAAGCCAAGGTATTGAGCCTGCGCGACGACGCGCTGAACCAGACGCCGCCGTTCGACGTCGCGCCCAACGGCACCGTGGACGCCAAGACGCGCATCGACTCTCTGCGCTCGCACGCGGACAAAGCCGACGTCGAAGGACTCGTCTTCCATGAAGCGCTACTGGCGGCCTCGCGGACGTGGGAGCTGACCAACGCCCTGAAGACCGCCGATGACGTGGCGAACCAAGCGAAGACGCAGGTCGAGAGCGCGGCCGGGAAACTGGAGGCGGCGTTCGCCGGGCTCGGCGAGCCCAGCGCGAACGTGCCCGCGGCCCCCACCACGCCCGCCGCCACCACACCGGCCGCCGCATCGGGGACCCCCGTCGCCGCACCGTCGTCGCACCAATCGAGCCAGCTGACGTCCGGGCACCACAACTCCGGGTCGCCGCACGGCACCTCGTCGAGCACGCCGTATCACGGTGGTACGAGTTCGTCCGCGCCGTCGGGGCCCATGCCGACCGGTGACGTGGCGCAGTGGATCGCCGAGGCGAAGCAGAAGCTCATCGCGATGGGGTACGACCCAGCGCAGATCGACGAGCGGGCCATCGCGCTGATCATCGAGCACGAATCCGCGGGCAATCCATACGCGGAGAACCGCTGGGACAGCAACTGGGTGGCCGGGCATCCGTCGAAGGGTCTGATGCAGACCATCGACAGCACGTTCAACGCGTACAAGGCGCCGGGCCACGACGACGTCTGGAACCCGGTCGACAACATCATCGCCGGCGTGCGGTACTCGATCGACCGCTACGGTTCGCTCGGCAACGTCCCTGGTGTCGCCGCCGTGAACTCGGGCGGCGCGTACCAGGGGTACTGACCCCGCGCACGGCCATGCTCAACGCCCGCCGAGCCGCCGCGATCGTGCATCGGAGTCTTCGCGCGCGCAAGACCCCGTTTTAGCTGGCCCAGATCCCCGCAGACGGACTATTAAGGAGGTACGGACGGCTCGACGCGAGGGTGTGACGTACGCCCCGTAAAGTCGTCACAACAGCACCGCACGAAGAAAACGCGGCACACCGTGCAGCGCGAGGAGCACAAGTGTCACTCGATCAGCCACTCGCCCCGCTTCCCGAGGAGGGCATGGGCTTTGCTTCGGCGTGGCCCATCCGGGCTGGCGATGTGGATCCCTACGACCGGTTGCGGTTCGACGCCGTCGCCCGCTACCTGCAAGATATCGCCTGGGAAAATTTGCACAGCACGTTCTTCCACCGGTCGGACCCGAACTGGATCGTCCGGCGCACCGTCATCGACGTCATCCGGCCGATCCTCTGGCCGGACGACGTGCAACTGCTGCGGTGGTGCTCGGCGATGTCCACCCGGTGGACCAACATGCGTGTGCGGATCACCAGCGGGAACGGCGGATTGATCGAGACCGAGGGCTTCTGGATCAATATCAGCGAGTCCACCGGCATGCCCGCGCGGATCAGCGACGAGGGCCTCGCCTACCTCGCCCGCACGTCCACCGAACACCGCCTGCGGTGGCGGCCCTACCTGACCGACGCCACACCGCCGGAGTCGGACACCGACTTACCGTTCCCGGTGCGGGCCACCGATATCGACCAGTACAACCACGTCAACAACGCCTGTTACTGGCAAGCGGTGGAACAGTTCCTGGTCGAATATCCCAAACTGCTCGCGGGTCCACACCGCGCGGTGATCGAATACGTGGCGCCGGTGCTGGCACGCCAGCACGTGAGCGTGCGCAGCCGGTACGAACCCGGGGATCGGACCGGCCAGCCGGTGTTGCGGCTGTGGTTCGTGGTCGGCGGGACCACTACGACCGTGGTCCGCATCATGCCGCTGTCCGCCTCTCCAGGTATTTAGGCCGTACCAGTCGGGTGGCGCGGGATTTGCGTTCAGGTCCTGCGTCGAGTGCCGCTCGGGTTTTGGGCGTACCCGGTGAGTTACCCATGTACTTACGAAATCAGTAGGCTGCTCCGCCTCTCCCCCTCTCCGCGTCTTCAGGCCGTACAGGTGAGGGGCTCTGCAGTTGCGTTCAGGTCTTGCGTGGGTGCCGCTCGGGTTTGGACGTACCCGACGAGTTACCCATGTACCTGCGAAATCAGTAGGCCGGTTCTCGCAGACGATCCACCTGGTCGGCGTCCTCGTTGGATCCAGCCGATGCTTAGGCCACGTCGGGGCACTGGGGGTCGGAGCCGGTCGGGTCGCGGGTTGAGCCGACCGGCGTCCTGGGTCGTCAGCCGCGGGCGGCTTTGAGCAGGTCTTCGCGGGTGGTGAACTTGACCCGCGGGCGGCCCGCGGACTTGCCCGCCGACTTTTCCGCCTGGTCGATCGCTCGCCAGCCGGCCCGGTCCACCAAGTCGGCCTGGCGCTCGGCGAGCAGCGCCTTCAGCGCGGCGCGGTCGGCCTGCGGCGCGGCGAGTTTGCCCGCGGTGAAGTCGGCGAGCAGCAGCTCCACCGTCTCCTCGGAGTCGGTTCGGTTGGAACCGATGACGCCGCGTGGTCCGCGCTTGATCCACCCGCTGACGTACACGCCGCTCAGCAGCGTCCCGTCCTCGCCGACGACCCGGCCGTGCTCGTTCGGCACGACGCCGCGCCGCTCGTCGAACGGCAGCTCGCCGATCCGCTCGCCGCGATAGCCGATCGAGCGCAGCACCAGCGAAGTCTCGATGCTCTCGGTGCGGGCGGTCGGGCGCGCCACGAGCTGACCGTCGTCGGCGAACAACTCGTTGTGCACGATCTCGATGGACTCCACCCGATCGGTGCCGGTCAGCGCGGTGGGCGAGGTCAGATAGCGGAAGACGATCCGCTTGTTGCCCTCGGCCCTGCGACCGCCCGCGTACTCCTTGGCCAGGGTGTACTTCAAGGCCAGCGACGGCTCCACCTGCGGGTCGTCCACGAGCGCCTGGCTGGCGTGGTCGAGTTCCAGGTCGGCCTCCTCCACGACGACGTCGACGCCCTTCAGATGCGCGAGCGCGAGGAACTCCGGCGAGGTGTAGGCCGCCTGGAGCGGGCCGCGTCTGCCGAGCACGACGACCTCACGGATATTGCTCTGCCGCAGAGCATCCAGCGCGTGATCGGCGATGTCGGTCTTGGCGAGTTCGTCCGGATCTACGGTCAGCACGCGCGCCACGTCCAAGGCGACGTTGCCGTTGCCGACGATCACCGCGCGCTCACCGGACAGATCGAAGGTCCGGTCGGCGTAGTCGGGATGGCCGTTGTACCAGGCGACGAACTCGGTGGCGGAGTGGCTGCCCGGCAGGTCCTCGCCCGGGACGCCCATCTTGCGATCGCTCGAGGCGCCGACCGCGTAGATCACGGCGTGGTGGTGGCGCAGCAGTTCCTCGTGCGAGATGTGCGTGCCCACTTCGACATTCAGGTAGTACTGCAGTGTCTCGCGGCGGAACGCGGACTCGAACATGCCCGAGACCGTCTTGGTGCCAGGATGGTCGGGCGCGACGCCCGCACGCACCAGACCCCACGGGGTGGGCAGCCGGTCGAACATCTCGATTTCCACGTCGGCCCTGCGCAACAGTTCGTCCGCCGCGTAGCAGGCCGCGGGCCCGGCGCCGACGATCGCGACGCGCAGGGTGCCCAGCTCCTTCGGCGGACGCGAGGGCGTGACGATCGGATCGAAGTTGGATTCCAGCGGATGCCGTTGGAAATAGGCGGCATTGATGTCGCGGAATCGCGCCAGCGAAGCGGTCAGGTCGTCCTCGGAGAAGATGGCCTCCACCGGGCACGCGTCGACACAGGCGCCGCAGTCGATACAGGTGTCGGGATCGATGTAGAGCATCTCGGTCGTCGCGAACTCCGGCTGGTCAGGAGTGGGACGGATGCAGTCGACCGGGCACTCGGAGACGCAGCTGGCGTCGTTGCAACAACGCTGCGTGATTACGTAGGCCATATTGTGCTGATCCTCGAAGAAGTACGTGGGCTGTGGCCACCCAGGGGTTGTGGTGGACAGGTGAGCGGCGTCCGTCACGTCCGCCGCGAGGGTCGCCCACGGGAGCACGTGATGTGATGCCGCTTTCAGTTTGCCTCGAGTGTGGTCGGGACCTCTCGTCCGGAGGGCTTACCGTATCTCCATGGCGCGGACTCTGATCCTCATGCGGCACGGCAAATCGGCCTATCCGGACGGCGTCGACGACCACGAGCGACCGCTGGCGCCGCGAGGCAGGCGCGAGGCCGGACTCGCGGGTGAGTGGCTGCGCGCGACCCAGCCGCCGATCGATGCCGTGCGCTGCTCCACGGCCACCCGCACCAGGCAGACGCTGTCCGCGACCGGCATCACCGCGCCGGTGGTATTCGAATCGGGGATCTACGAGGCCACGCCGGAAACGCTCATCGAGCTGGTCCGCCTCAGCGCCGACGACGTGGCGACACTGCTGGTGGTCGGCCACGCGCCGGGCATGCCGTGGACGGCTTGGGAGCTGGCGAGCAATCGCGACAGCGCCCCCGCCGTCGAACTCAGCCGGAAGTTTCCGACTTCGGCGCTCGCGGTACTGCGCTTCGACCGCGACTGGGCGGACGTCGATCCGGGTACCGGAGAGCTGGTGCAATTCCACATCCCGCGCTGACCGCACGCGATCCGGACGCGCGGTCAGCGCAGTAATCTGCCGCCGATCACGACGACCGCACCGAGCACGAGCAGCAGCGCGAACGCGGCGAGTCCCCCGAACAACCACCACACGACGCCGAGCGCGAGCGCGAACGGCGCGACCGCTATCGCGGTGATCACCGGGCTTTCCTTGACCGTCGCCCAGGCCGAACGAGCCCTGATCCGGTCGATGTCCTTTCCAGGCATGAGCCCAGGGTAGGCCGGAATCCGGAACTTTGTCGGTGCACGATGGAATGCTCGCCGGATGGATTGGAAAATCGAGCTCGTCGCCATTCCGGTGACCGATGTCGACCGCGCCAAGGACTTCTACACCAAGATCGGCTTCAACGCCGACCACGACCACCGGGTGAACGAGAACCTGCGCTTCGTTCAACTGACCCCGCCCGGTTCCGGATGCTCGATCTGTCTCGGTGAGGGCATCACCGACGCGGAACCCGGCAGCGTACGAGGCATGCAGATCGTGGTCGCCAGCGCCGACGACGCCTACCGGCAGTTGATCGCAGCCGGTGTGGACGCCACGCCGGTCGAGGACCTCGCCTGGGGGCGGTTCACCTACTTCGCCGATCCGGATGGCAACAAATGGGCCGTCCAGCAGCTGCCCTCTTACAGCAGCTGACCGGCGCGCGTCAGTCCGCCCGGAGCACCCCCGCCCGGGCGGCCAGCGCCGCCGCACGGGCCGCGCGCTCGGCCACCGCGTCGTCGACCGGCTCGCCGGTGACGAGCATGCGGTAGTAGATCGGAGCGGCTGCCATCCGGATCACCTCCGCCGGATCGGTGTCGGGGTGCACCTCACCGCGTTCGAGCGCGCGCCGCACGATGACGACCACCTCCGCGAAGCGGTTCTCGAACAGCAGGGAGAACGTGGCGCGAGCGGACGGATCCCTGGTCGCGGCCACCACCATCGCGTACAGCCAGTGCTCCGCCACCGGATTCCGATACACCTCGACCACCGCGCGGGTGAACTCGATGAGATCGCGTTCGAAGTCCCCGGTGTCCGGCGTGACGATGCCCGTGCCGACATCCATCCCAGCCTCGAGGATCACGTGATCCAGGCTGCCCCAGCGCCGGTACAGGGTGGACACCGCGACGCCGGCTCGCGCCGCGACCTTCTCCAGACTTGTTCCCGCGTAGCCGTACTCGACCAGTTCGGTCAGCGTCGCCGCGAGCACGGCCCGCTTCGTGCGCGCCGTCCTTCCGCCCGGGCGGACCGCACCGGGCCTGATCTCCTCTGCCATCGAACAGCTTTCCCTTGCGTCGATCCGTCAGCCCTGCCACGATCCTAATGCAAACTTCTTCTCGTTTAGGTGGTCCTGTGAACATCGCCCGGGTCTCGCACCGGTTCGTCGAGGTCGACGGCGTGCGCGTCTTCTATCGCACGGCCGGACCGGCCGACGCGCCCACGCTTCTCCTGTTGCACGGATTCCCATCCGCTTCCCACCAGTTCCGCAGGCTCATCGACGCGCTCGGCGACCGCTACCACGTGGTCGCGCCGGACTACCCGGGCTTCGGACACACCGAGGCGCCCGCCGACTTCCCCTATTCGTTCGACTCGCTCGCCGACCTCCTGGAGGGTTTCGTCGAGGCGCTCGGCCTGACCCGGTTCGTCATGTACGTCTTCGACTTCGGCGGCCCGGTCGGGTTCCGGCTGGCCACCAGGCAACCGGACCGCATCGCGGGCTTGGTGATCCAGAACGCCAACGCCTACGCCGAAGGGTTGTCCGAACTGGCGCGCCAGACCGTCGCCAACCGGCCGGGCGTGCCCGGCGCCGAGGACAACATCCGGCAGATCCTCACCCTGCCGGTGACCCAGAGCCAATACCTGGGCGGCACTACCGATTCCGAACTCGTCGCACCCGACGGATGGGTGCTCGACCAGTACTTCCTGGACCGCCCCGAGCGGCAGCGGGCACAGATCGCGCTCGGCTTGGACTACCACTCCAATGTCGAGCTCTACCCCGTTTGGCAGCGCTGGCTGCGGACGCACCGCCCACCCACATTGATCGTCTGGGGAAGAAACGACGCCTTCTTTCCCGAGCCGGGCGCGCACGCCTACCTCCGCGACCTACCGGACGCCGATCTGCACGTTTTCGATACCGGCCATTTCGCGCTCGAGGAATTCCTCCCGGAGATCGCCCCGCTGGTCGCCGACTTCGTCGACACCGTCGCGCGACAGGGCGCGAAGCCGATCCCGCGGTGACGGCGACAGCCGGGACAACCGGAGAATGGGTCTTGCTTGGAGTGCACTCCAGGTGATTAGCGTCGTCGGTGTTCAACGAGAAGGGCGAGTGCAGTGAACGAGCGTCAGCGAGTGAAGTCATGAGTGAAACCGCGTTTCCGGTGACCGCGAGCGACGACCGGGAGCTGCCGCGGTATTCGATCGGCGAGGTGTCCGAGCGATCGGGGCTGAGCCGGGATACGTTGCGCTGGTACGAACGGATCGGGCTGATGGACTACATCGGCCGGGACCACTCCGGCAAGCGCCGGTTCAGCGACCGGGATCTCGAATGGCTGGCACTGATCGGGCGGCTGCGCACGACCGGCATGTCGGTGGCGGACATGGTTCGCTACGCCGAGCTGGTGCGGACGGGAGACGCAACGCTCCCGCAGCGGCTGGAGATGTTCCGGGACACTCGCGCCGAGGTACTCGCCAAGATCGATGAACTCCGTCAGACCCTGGCCGTGCTGGACCACAAGATCGCCCTGTACGAGGGCAAAGTCGAGACAGCTCCCCCGGCCATGGTCACCGCGCACGACAGCGAAGGAATCAAGCTATGACGAGCACGGACAGCCTGCCCACCACCACCCTGGGAACCAGCGGCATCGAAGTGGGGACGCAGGGTCTGGGCTGCATGGGCATGAGCGAGTTCTACGGGCCCAGCGATCTCACCGAATCCAGGGCGACCCTGGATCGGGCGCTGGAACTGGGTGTCACCCTGTTCGACACCGCCGATGTCTACGGCTCCGGGCACAACGAGGAATTCCTCAGCGATTTCTTCGGCGCCGAGCGCGACCGGTTGGTGATCGCCACCAAGTTCGGCATCGTCCGCAAGGCCGACGACCCGGCCTTCCGAGGGTTCGACAACTCCCCCGCCTACATCCGCGCCGCGGTGGAGGGCAGCCTGCGCAGGCTGCGGGTCGACACCATCGATCTGTACTACATGCACCGCAGGGACCCCGCCGTGCCGATCGAGGACACGGTCGGCACGATGGCGGAATTGGTGCGGGAGGGCAAGGTGCGCGCGCTCGGATTGTCCGAGGTGACGGGCGCCGAACTGCGGGCGGCGCATGCGGTGCACCCGATCGCGGCCGTGCAGTCGGAATGGTCGCTGTTCTCCCGGGACGTCGAACGCACCGTGGTGCCCGCCGCGGCGGAGCTGGGTGTGACCTTCGTGCCGTACTCGCCGCTGGGTCGCGGCTTCCTGACCGGATCGTTCACCGGCACCGCCGACAGGAGCGATTTCCGTTCCACGATGCCGCGCTTCACCGGCGAGAACGCGGCGCGCAATGCCGAACTGCTCGACCCGCTGCGGGCCATCGCCGAGGCACGCGGCATCACCCTGGCGCAGGTGGCCCTGGCCTGGGTGCACGCACAGGCCGCTGTGCAGGGCCTCGCAGTGGTCCCGATCCCCGGCACGCGCAGCCGCACCCGGCTCGCCGACAACGTGGCCGCCGCGACCATTTCGCTCACCGCCGACGAGCTGGCGACCCTGGAGCCGATCGCGAGCCGGGTGACCGGCACCCGGTACGCGGACATGTCGTTCACGTCGGCGGGCCGCGAATAACCCACCACGAGATCAGGAGACGCCCATGTCCACGTTGACGCTCAACGTCCGCTTCACGGCGAAGCCGGGTCGCGAGTCGGAACTGAAGGCCCTGCTGCAAGGCATGATCCAGCCGACGCTGGCCGAGGAGGGCTGTGTCCGTTACGAGCTCTACCTGCATCCCACCGACCAGAGCCGGATGGTGCTGTTGGAAGAGTGGGTCGACGAGGACGCCTTGGCGGCGCACTTCCAGACTCCGCATCTGAAGGCCTTGGCGACGGCGTTGGAGGAGGTCCTGGTCGAACCGTTCCAGTTGCGGCGGTTCGCCGAGATCGGATGAGCGCGGCGGTGGTCCGGGGTCGCGCACGGTCCCGGACCATCGCGAGTTCCTTCCCTACCGACGCGCGCCACCGGACCGAAGTCCGCTTCTTCGTCGGCGGGATCTGCGCCGTTCACCGGCGGCCGCTAACATCCCATGAATATGAGCCCCGAAGCCCCGCGAGATCGCGTCTGGATCGACAAACGGACGCCCACCGCGTTCCGCGCACTGAACAGTGTCGCGAGCGAGGTCAGGGCCGCCGCCGCGGCGGTGGGGCTGGATCGCCGGATCGTCGAACTGATCAATCTGCGCGTCTCCCAGGTCAACGGTTGCGCGTACTGCCTCGACGTGCACTACCGGGCCGCCTCGGCGGCCGGGGCCACCGAACAGGAGATCGCGGTGCTGCCCGGCTGGCGGCGCGGCGGCACGTACACGCCCTTCGAGCAGGCCGTGCTCGCGATCGCGGAAGTGACGGCGACGCTCCCGGATGAGCACACCATCGAGCGTGAGTACGCTTTTGCTCGCCGGTATCTGACGGATGACCAGCTGTCCGTCGTCATCTGGGTGGCCACCACGATCGGCGCGTTCAACCGGGTCTCGATTCTCAGCAGGCATCCGGTTCGCGCACGGAAGGAGAAGGGAACCATGACCGAATCGGCTTCGGAGTCCAAGGTCGTCCGCAACGACGAGCGGCATCGCTACGAGGTGTTCTACGGCGGGGAGCTGGCCGGCTTCGCCGACTACGAGGAACGCGACGACGAGACGGTGTTCACGCACACCGAGGTCGACGGCGCGTTCTCCGGGAAGGGCCTCGGCTCGGTCCTGGCCAAGAGCGCGATCGAGGACGTCATCGAGCGGGGGCGGGTGATCCGGCCGGTGTGCCCGTTCATCAAGGCATACCTGGACAAGCACCCCGACTACGACGAGCACGTGATCGGCAAGGGCGTCGATCGGTGAGTGATCTGGATCCGCGCCCGGCTGAGACGCTGTGTGAACCCGCGCCCGGCCCCGGCCCGGTCGCGGAGCGTTATCCGGCCCGCGAGGTGCCACTCGGCGGCGTGCGCGGTGTGTACGTCGAACGCGTGCTGCCCCAGCGCGATCTGCCCACCGTCGGCGCGTGGTGTTTCCTCGACCACTTCGGCTCGCCGACGGTCACCAAGACCGGCGCGCCGCCGGACATCGATCCGCATCCGCACATCGGCCTGCAAACGGTGACCTGGCCGTTCGAAGGCCGTATCCGGCACCGCGACTCGGTCGGGTCGGACGTGGAGATCGAACCCGGTCAGCTGAACCTGATGACGTCCGGGCGCGGCATCGCCCATTCCGAGTACGCCGTGCCCGGCGCGCCCGCCGGACACGGCTTGCAGCTGTGGATCGCCCTGCCGGGCCACCGCACCGGCATCGCGCCGCATTTCGAGCAGCATCGCGAACTGCCGGTCGTCGAAGCGCCCGGCCTGCGAGCGATCGTGCTGATCGGGTCGCTGGCCGGGAAGACCTCGCCCGCCATCGCCTACACACCCATCGTCGGCGCCGATGTGCGGCTCGAGCCGGGAGCCGATGTCGCTCTCCCGCTCGATCCTCGTTTCGAGCACGCTGCGCTGGTGATCGAGGGCGAGGTGACCGTCGCGGGCGACGAACTCGCGCCTGGACCGCTGCTGTACCTGGGCACCGGCCGTGACGAACTCCAGCTCACCAGTTCCGGCGGCGCGCATGTCGCGCTGATCGGCGGGGAGCCGTTCGGCGAGGAACTGGTGATGTGGTGGAACTTCGTCGGCCGCAGCCATGAGGACATCGTCGCCGCCCGCGCCGATTGGGAGAATCACGACGTCAGCCGGTTCGCCGACATCGCGGGCCACACTCCGCGGCAGCGCATCCCCGCGCCGCCCCTGCCCGGACTGCATCTGAAGCCGCGCAAGCGCCGGATCGGCCCGGCCCGGGACTGAACCCCGCGCCATCTCCTCCGCCGCGCAAGCCCTGCCGCCGTTGTCAGCGCCGTCGACTGCTGGGAACAGCCACCGCGGCCACCGCCCCGAGCCGGACGGCCGTTCGGCGTCGGTAGACGCGCCTGGATCGGCCGCCGATTCCCCCCACGCGAGATGGCGTCCACCACATGCTTCGGCTCCGCTCACACGACCGACCGGAGCCGAAGCGTCCGGTCTCAGCCTCGGGCGAGCAGTGCGTCCAGTGCGCGGTAGCTCTCGTTGAGCCCGGATTCCATACCCGACTGGAGCATCCCGTCCCGTTCCTGCGGCGTGTGGAACTGGCTGTCGGTGACCACCTTGGTGCGGCCGTCGCCGAGATCGACGAAGCTGACGCTGTCGATGGCCACGTGGGCGGGCATACCGTCCCACTCGAAGGAGTACACGATGCGCTCCTGCGGGGTGATCTCGCGGAAGCGGCCCTCGAAGCCGTGCGTCTCCCCCTCGGCGTGCTCGACGAAACGCCAGTGCCCGCCGGCACGAAACTCCCAGCGCTCGATGTCGAGCCGGTTGCCGCGACCCCACCACTGGGCGAGCTGTTCGATCCTGCTGTAGGCGGCCCACACCCGCTCGCGCGGAGCGTCGAAGACCCGCTCGATGTGGATCGCGCGGTCGGTGTCCGCCGTGATGACAGCGTCGTTCGTGGTTGTGCTGATAGCACTACCTTCGTTCATGGCTGGGACCTCCGGGGAACGCTTTTGTTGCTTGTCCTGCGAGGACTGAAATGAGACGGCGTCCCCGGGG
>NZ_JBSGEZ010000052.1:0-55850 GCF_053603155.1 Nocardia sp. NPDC004260
ACCCGCGCGGCCAGGTCGGCGTCCGCACCGGAAACGTGCTGGGCGACATCGGCGTTCTGGTGAGCGGCGGTGTACAGGTACACCGCGCGCAGGCCTTCGGCGTAGGCCTTCTGCATCATCAGCGACCGGCGCACGTCGGGGTGCCGGGTGATGGTCACCTTCGGTGCGGACTTGTCCGCCATCTGGGTCAGATCGCTGCCCTGCACCCGGTTCTTCGCGTATTCGAGGGCATTGAGGTAGCCGGTCGACAAGGTGGCGATGGCCTTGGTGCCCACCATCATGCGAGCTTCCTCGATGACGTGGAACATCTGCGCGATGCCGTTGTGCACCTCGCCGACCAGCCAGCCCTTGGCCGGGACGCCGTGGCCGCCGAAGGTGAGTTCACAGGTGGCGGACGCTTTCAGGCCCATCTTGTGCTCGACGTTGGTGACGAACACGCCGTTGCGGTCGCCCAGCTCACCGGTCTCGTGGTCGAAGTGGAACTTCGGTACGAAGAACAGCGACAGGCCCTTGGTGCCCGGTCCCGCGCCCTCGGGGCGAGCCAGCACCAGGTGGGCGATGTTGCCGAACAAGTCGTCGGAGTCGGCGGAGGTGATGAACCGCTTCACGCCCTCGATGTGCCAGGTGCCGTCTTCCTGCTTGATCGCCTTGGTGCGCCCGGCGCCGACGTCGGAACCGGCATCGGGCTCGGTCAGCACCATGGTGGCGCCCCAGTTGAGTTCGGTGATGAATCGCGCCCAGCGCCGCTGCTGCTCGGTGCCGATGCCGTCGATGATGTGGGCCATCATCGGCCCGGTCAGATACATGTAGGCCGCGGGCTGCGCCCCGAGCACGAATTCGCTGATGGCCCAGCTGACCATCGAGGGGGCGGGCACTCCCCCGACCGCCTCGGACTTGCCGACGCGCCACCATTCGGCGTCGTACCAGGCGCGCACCGCCTTCTTGAACGACTCCGGCAGGCTGACCGAGTGGGTGGCCGGATCGAAAACCGGCGGGTTGCGGTCGGTTTCGGCATACGGTTCGGCGACCGGCCCTTCGGCCAGGCGCGCGGCCTCCGCCAGCATCGATCGCACGGTGTCGCCGTCCAGGTCCCCGAACGCTCCGGTCCGCGGGATGTCGTCGAGTCCGTACACCTCGAACAAATTGAACTCGAGGTCACGCACGTTGCTCTTGTAATGGCTCACGAGCCAGGGCCTTTCGAGAAACGGCCGGTGTACCGGCGAGGGATTCGGCGGGCGCACGGATAGGTGCTCACCCACGGCACACTGTGCGGCACCGATGCCGCGAAATCAATCTCATGTTAATAACCACTAAGTAGATGGTCGGATGTCCAACGGCATTCAATCCGCTGCTAGCACGTAATTGGCGCAGATAAGTTAATACTCGCTAAGTGGTGCAAATCACTGCGAGGGGGCGCGTCCGGGATTTCCCGCCGTTTCGATCCGCTCCCCGATGGCCACGAGGACATCGACGAGATCGGCGCGCCGCCGGAAGCGGGGATTGCGTACGGCATCGATGACGACGGTGACGATCGCGCGGCTGAGCACCCGCGCGACGGGCGCGGATAGATCCGGCCGCACCGCCTGCAGCATGCGGGCCCACTGGGCGATGCCGTCGAGGCGCACCCTCCGGTAGCGCTGCACCCCGTCGCCAGGAAGATGCCGGGTCTCGCTGACCGTGATCGCCAGGAGGTCGGGTTCGTCGACGCCCAATTGCGCGAAGCTGCGCATGAGCGAGCGCAGGGACTCCTCGGCGCTGCGGCCCTCGGCGATCGCCCGGGCGAGCAGCAGTCGGAGCCACTCGTCCTGGCGCCGGACGATCTGGTCCAGCAACTCCGCCTTGCTGGAGAAATGGTGATACAGGGCGGGTCCGGTGACGCCGACGGCCGCACCGATGTCCTCGATGCCCACCGCGGCATAACCGCGGGTGCTGAACAACCGCGCCGCCTCGGCGAGCATCCGCTCCGAGCGCAGCGCCCGGTCCAGTGCGGTGTTGCCGATCTCGGTGCGCGGTGGCCGGCTCGGCGCGTGGCCGTCCGGGTGTTCGGGCATCCGGGTCGTGATCACCGCCGCGACGGCGGCGTCGAGCACTTGCGCGGCGGCAGGGGCGGGCAACTCGGCGCGGTGATAGGAGGGGCTGACCGCGATCGACAGCACGCACCAGCTCAGCAGTTCGACATCGGCCGTGCTCAGTTCGGGTCGGCGTAGGTGGATCGTGTGGCGTAGGTAGCGGGTGAGCCGCGCGGCGCGGACGAGCACCGCGGTCTTGTCGGCGGTGGTCAGATTGCGGAACTCCAGTTGCCACAGCCGCGGCAGGCCGCGCAACTCCAGCGCGACCCGGACCAATTCGGCCGTTACCGCGGCACCGGAGTCATCGGCGCGATAGGCGGCGTCCAGCCGGTTCAAGGTGTCGTCGAGGCCAACCAGCAGGCATTGGCCCAAAAGTTGCTGTTTGTTGCGGAAGTGTCGATACAACGCCGTCGCCGAGATGCCTACCGCCGCCGCGATGTCGGCCATCGTCGTGCCGTAATAGCCGCCGTGCGTGAAGGCGTCGACCGCGGCGTCCAGGATCATCTCGCGCCGATGCGGTGGTCTCCGCCGTGGTTGTCCGCTGTTCGCCTGTGTGCCCATCGCGGTCAGTGTCGCGCATCGGACGGTCCGCGCCGGCTATCGGGCCGCCTCCCCGGTCGACCCGATAGCTGGTGCGCCGTGGCGATCTGTCGCGGCCACCGGTCCGTATGACGATTTCGTCACAGGCCACGCCGATGTCCTACTGTCGAGTAGGCTTCCCGCAGCTATCACCAGCCCGGGGATCGTTGTCCCACCAGGTAAGCAGAGGGAGCCCGCCCGTGAGCGCTGACACCGCGGACGCCACAGCACTGTCCACCATCGCGGCCCGCCTGCGCATTGCGACGACCGTCATCCTGCGGCGCGCCCGGAGAGATCCCGACGAACGGCGGCTGTCCGCGACGCAATGGGCGGTCCTGGGACGGCTGCATCGATACGGCGCCATGGCCGCGGTCGACTTGGCGCGGCTGGAGATGCTGCGGCCGCAGACAATGCGCAACGTGGTCGACGGCTTGCGCGACCAGGGTCTGATTGTCGGTGTGCGCGACCCGAACGACGGACGCCGGGTGAATCTGACCCTCACCGACGAAGGTCGCGCGTGGGTGTGCGGACATCAAGCGTCCGCGAACGACGCGCTGGCGCAAGCGTTGTCGGAGAGTTTGCGGACGGGTGAGTTGCACAAGGTCGGCGAGGCGCTGGATCTGCTCGAGCGCATCGCCTACGGTGACCGGGGAGCGGATGCGCTGATCGCGGGCGGTCTCGGCGCCGGGTCACTGGTGGCCGACTCGCGATGACTCGGCCGCCGCCCGGCCGTTTCCAGCAGCGCCCGTGAGGCCTGCCGCAGGTGCCGTTCGGCGAGTGTAGAGCAGTGCGTCCGAGCACCTGGTCATGGCGCGGCCACCAAGTCCACATCGAGCGGGTGAGCGGCTCGTGATGCGCTCCGAGCCCGCGCCGGCGGGGTGGGTAAGGTCTGAAGCGTCGTGGAACGGACGCCACGATGCCGCCGCCGAACAGCTTCGCGCGGACGCGCCGCCCTGTCGAACGAAGAGAGCTGATTGATGCCGACCTCTACAGCGCGCGCACAGATCGGGGTCACCGGTCTGGCGGTCATGGGTAGCAACATCGCACGGAACTTCGCCAGGCACGGCTATACCGTTGCGCTGCACAACCGCAGCATCGCCAAGACCGACGCACTGCTCGAGGCCCACGGCGACGACGGCGAGTTCGTGCGAACCGAAACGATCGAGGAGTTCGTCGCCGCGCTGGAGAAGCCGCGCCGGGTGCTCATCATGGTGAAGGCAGGCGCCCCGACCGACGCGGTCATCGAGGAACTCGCGGACGCGATGGAGCCGGGCGACATCATCATCGATGGTGGAAACGCCCTCTACACCGACACCATTCGGCGGGAAGCCGCGATGCGCGAGCGCGGGCTGAACTTCGTCGGAGCGGGCATCTCCGGTGGCGAGGAGGGCGCCCTCAACGGCCCCGCGATCATGCCCGGCGGCCCCGAGGAGTCCTACGACTCGCTCGGGCCGCTGCTGGAATCCATCGCGGCGAAGGTCGACGGAACGCCCTGCTGCACCCACATCGGCCCGGACGGCTCCGGACATTTCGTCAAGATGGTGCACAACGGCATCGAGTACGCCGACATGCAGCTGATCGGTGAGGCCTACCACCTGTTCCGCGACGCGCTCGGTTTCGACGCCAAACAGATCGCCGACGTGTTCACCCAGTGGAACTCCGGCGACCTGGAGAGCTACCTGGTCGAGATCACCGCCGAGGTGCTGAACCAGGTCGACGCGAAGACGGGCAAGCCGCTGGTCGACGTGATCGTCGACGCGGCGGAGCAGAAGGGCACCGGTCGCTGGACGGTGAAGTCCGCGCTCGACCTCGGCGTGCCGGTGACCGGAATCGCCGAAGCGGTGTTCGCGCGGGCGCTGTCCGGTTCGCGCGAGCAGCGCAAGGCCGCCCGGGGTCTGGCTTCCGGGCGGCTGGCCGACAAGCCCACCGACGTGGAGCGGTTCACCGAGGACATCCGGCAGGCGCTCTACGCCTCGAAGGTGGTCGCCTACGCGCAGGGCTTCGACCAGATCGCCGCGGGCAGCGCCGAATACGACTGGAACCTGCGCCCGGGCGATCTCGCGACGATCTGGCGCGGCGGCTGCATCATCCGCGCCCGGTTCCTCAACCGGATCAAGGACGCCTACGACGAGAACCCGGCGCTGCCGAGCTTGATTCTCGCACCGTACTTCCGTGAGGCGATCGAGACGGCCATCGACAGCTGGCGCCGCGTTGTGGCCACCGCGACACTGCTCGGCATTCCGGTGCCCGCGTTCGCGTCGTCGCTGTCCTACTACGACGCCCTGCGCGCCGAGCGTCTCCCGGCCGCGCTCACCCAGGGGCAGCGTGATTTCTTCGGCGCGCACACCTACGAGCGGGTGGACGCCGAAGGCAAGTTCCACACGCTGTGGAGCGGGGACCGCAGCGAGGTTCGCGCCGACTAGCCGGACGCGCTGTCGCAGTGCGGGATTCGCTTCCGCACTGCGACAGCGGGCGCTGTCACTCCCGTGATCCGGCAGCTCGCTCCCACGCACCCCGGCGGAGCAGGCGTAGCCCGTTGAGCCCGACGAGGACGGTGGATCCCTCGTGCCCGGCGACGCCGAGGGGGAGCGGCAGGGTCCCGGCGAGGTCCCAGAAGACCAGCACGCCGATGCAGGTGGCGGCGATGGCCAAGTTGGCGATCACCACCCGTCGCGCCTGCCGGGACAACGCGATCACCGCCGGGATCGTGGTCAGGTCGTCGCGCACGACGACGGCGTCCGCGGTCTGCAAGGTCAGATCGGATCCGGCGCCGCCCATAGCGATGCCGACCTCGGCCGCGGCGAGCGCCGGGGCATCGTTGATGCCGTCACCGACCACGGTCAGTTTCCGCCCGTCTGCCTGCAACTCGCGCACCGCGATCATTTTGTCGTCGGGCAGCAGGTCCGCCCGGACGTCGCTGATGCCGACACGCGCGGCGAGCCGATCGGCGGTGGCGGTGTTGTCGCCGGTCAGCAGTATCGGCGCGCTGCCGGTCAGCGCGGTCGTCGCGCGCACGGCCGCCACCGCTTCGGGCCGGAGCTGATCGGTCAGTGCGAGCACTCCGATCGGTTCGTGCTCGCGGGTCACGACCACAGCGGTGTAGCCGCTCGCGTGGAAGGCGTCGACAGTTGTGTGGGCGTCGGGGGCGGGTTCCCACGCGGCGGGGGAGCCGACGCCGATGAGACGGCCACCGACACGGGCGGTCACGCCGCGACCGGGGTGGGCCGTGAACTCGGTGACCTCGGGCAGCCGCAGCTCTCGGGTGCGGGCCGCGCGCACGATCGCCGCCGCGAGGGGGTGCTCGCTCGGGTGCTCGGCCGCCGCGGCGAGCCGAAGCACCTCGGCGTCGGTGAATCGCTGGTCCAGGCACCGGATCTCGGCGAGTTCCGGGATGCCGCGGGTCAGGGTGCCGGTCTTGTCGAAGGCGATGTGCGTGGTGGCGCCGAGCTTTTCCATGACCACCGCGGATTTGACCAGGACACCGTGACGCCCCGCGTTGGCGACGGCCGCCAGCAGGGGCGGCATGGTGGCCAGCACCACCGCGCAGGGGGAGGCGACGATCATGAACGTCATCGCTCGCAGCAGCGCTCGCCGCACGTCGTCCCCGAGCAGCAGCGGGATGGCGAACACCGCGAGGGTGACCGCGACCATGCCGGCGGAGTAGCGCTGTTCCACTTTCTCGATGAAAAGCTGGGTGCGCGCTTTGGTTCGGGCCGCCTGTTCGACCAGGGCCGCGATGCGCGCTACCACCGAGTCCCGCGCGCGGCGCACGACACGGATGCGCAGGGCGCCCGTGCCGTTGAGGGTGCCCGCGTACACCTCGTCGCCCTCGGTTTTGTTCACCGGCAACGGTTCGCCGGTGATGGTGGCTTGATCGACCTCACTGCCGCCGGAGAGGACGGTCGCGTCCGCGGCGATCCGCTCGCCGGGCCGCACCACGAGGACGTCTCCGACGCGCAGTTCGGTGGCGTGGACCGTCTCTTCCTCGCCGCCGCGCGCGACCCGGGTCGCGGTGTCGGGGGTGAGGTCGAGCAGTCCGCGCACCGAGTCCTCGGTCCGGGCGGTGGCCAGCGCTTCCAGGGCGCCGGAGGTCGCGAAGATGACGATCAGCAACGCGCCGTCGGTGATCTGGCCGATGGCCGCCGCCCCGATCGCCGCGGCGACCATGAGCAGGTCGACGTCGAGCGTCTTGTCGCGGAGAGCCTGTAGGCCGGCCCACCCGGGTTCCCAGCCGCCTGCGGCGTAGCAGGCCAGGTACAGGCCCCAGCGCAGCCACTGGGGGCCATCGGTCAGCTGCACCGCCAGCCCGGCGCAGAAGAAGACCACGGCCGCTGCGGCCCAACATGCTTCGGGCAGAGTGAACAGCCGGGTCCGGCGCAGGGGCACGCGACCGGATGGCGGAGTCGGACGGGTCGGCGCGAGCGTCGGCGCGGCCACGGGTCACCTCCAGAACGGCAACGAACAGACGGCCCGAACCATACCAGAACACATGAACACGTATTCATTTGTTCCTAGAGTATGCTGTTCAATCATGGGACACGGCGTCGATGGCAGGGACCGCCCCGCCGTGCGCTTGGATCCCGAATCGGCCACCCATGTGGCGACCACGTTGCAGGCGCTGGCCACACCGAGCCGCTTGATGATCCTCACCGAACTGCGCCAGGGGCCACTGCCGGTGAGCGCGCTGGCCGATGCCATCGGCATGGAACAGTCCGCCGTCTCCCACCAGCTTCGGCTGCTGCGCAATCTGGGTCTGGTCACGGGCACTCGCACCGGCCGCAGCATCGTCTACAGCCTCTACGACAACCACGTCGCTCAACTGCTGGACGAGGCGATCTACCACAGCGAACACCTGCGCCTCGGCTTGTCCGACCGTCCTGACGCCGCGGTCTGACCGACCCCGCGCACTGGCGATCCGGCTGCTCGGCAAGTCTTTCACCCGCTTCGGGTGATGTCGGCCCGGTGCGGCGGTGGCACCGTCCAGGAAATGACGGCCCCGGCGATGGTGGACAACCGGTACGAGTTCGCGAATGGCTATCCGATCGAGTCTTCCGCGACTCGGGCATGGGATGACAGCGTGTTCCAGCGCGCCGTGGTCGCGTACCGGTTCTGGTATCCGACCGTGTCGATGGAAGGAATCTTCAACGGCAACAGGGAGATCGGACTGAACGACAACCGCGCGGTCGGAATCGCCTCTACCGGGCCGCGGCATATCGGGTTCACTCTGAATTCCGATACCCCGTATGGTGCCGCGGTGCTGGATCTGTCGGCGGGGCCGATGGTGGTCGAGCTTCCGCCGGGACCGTACATCGGCCTGGTCGGCGATCATCATCAACGGTGGATCACCGATCTCGGCATTCCCGGGCCCGACCGAGGGCAGGGTGGCACTTACGTCATCGTTCCTCCCGGCTACGCGGGTGCGCTGCCGGATAGGGCGCACGTCGGGCGATCCGCGTCCTTCAAAGTGCTGCTCGCCGTGCGCGCGCTGCCGCTCGGTGGCGACCTGGCCGAGGCGATGGATGCGCTGCGGGCGGTCCGGGTGCATCCGCTCGAGGAGGCGGGCGCGGTGCTGGACCTGATCGGCACCACCGAGGTGGCCATGGACTCCACCTGTTTGTGCTGGGAAGCCGACATCTCCTACTGGCGGGTGCTGCACGGGATTCTCGAGACGGAACCGGTGGTGCCGGAGTTCTTACCGATGTACGGGCTGCTCGGGGCGATCGGTCTCGAGCGAGGCGTTCGGTTCGCGCCCGACCGCCGGTCCGCGGCGCTGTTGACGGCCGCGGCGCGGACCGGGCGCGGTCAATTGCTCGTCTCCGCGTTCGCCAGTGGCCGGCCGGACCGCATGGCCTGGCCGGACCGTCGCTGGGAATGGGTGGGACTGGTCACCGACAACGGCGACTTCCGGACCGCCTCCGGTCTCGACCTCGAAGCGCGCGACCGGTGGTTCGCCCAAGCGATCATCGCCGCACCGGCCATGTTCCGGCGGCAGGTGGGCGGCGGATCGCTGTATTGGCTCGCCGTGCGGGACGGGCGAGGGGATTACTTGGACGGCAGTGCCACTTACACCCTCGATATACCGCGGCCGGTGCCGGCCGGGCTGTTCTGGTCCGTGACGGTCTACGACGCGCAGACCCGCTCGCAGGTCCAGGCAGACCAGGGCAAGGCCGCCCTCCGGTCGCTGTTCGAGTTGTGCGACCTCCCGCCCGACGGCCCCGTGCGGCTGCACTTCGGCCCCATTCCTCCTGACGGAGCGGAGAACCGCTGGCTGCAAACCGTCCCCGGCCGCGGATGGTTCGCCTATCTGCGCATCTACGGACCCGAGGAAGCGGCGTTCGACCAGACTTGGCGGCCCGGCGATTTCGAGCGCACGAGCTGATCGAGTGTGGGCGACGGCCTCGTCTAGCGTTCGAGGTATGAAAAATCTCGTACCTGATGACGCGCCGTACGTCCTCGTCGGTTTCGCCCACCCCAAGCGGGAGCGCGCGGCGGAACTGCGTGAGCTGCTGCTGTCCTTCGTCGAGCCGACGCGCGCCGAAGAAGGTTCGTTGGAGTATCACTTTCACGAGGACAAGGACCGGCCGGGCACGTTCGTCTTCTACGAGGTATGGCGGTCCAAGGAGGATCTCGATCGCCATTTGGCCCTGCCGCGCATGCGGGCGTTCTGGGACGAGCGCATGGACTACCTCGAACGGGATCTCGACATCCGCTGGCTGTCGATGCACAGCCCGTATCCGCGCCCGGTCGCTGGCTGACAACCTGATCGATCCGCTGCTTGACCTGGAGCGCACTCCAGCACTTAGGGTGCGCTCATACAGGGTTGTCCAGGAGAAGGGATCACTTCATGGAGCTCGGTTTTCACATACCAATCTTCGATATCGACGGTGGCACCACCGCCATCGCCGGTGAGCTGGCAAGGGTGGGGGCGGCGGCGGAGGAATCCGGCGCGACGTGGCTGTCGTTCATGGACCACTACTTCCAGATCGAGCCGACCGGCCTGCCCGCGGAGGCGAACATGCTGGAGGGGTACACGACCCTCGGCTACCTGGCCGCGCACACTTCGCGCATCGACCTCGGATTGCTCGTCACCGGCGTGACCTACCGTCACCCCGGTCTGCTCGCCAAAATCGTCACCACCCTCGACGTCCTGTCGGGCGGCCGGGCGGTCCTCGGGATCGGCGCCGCGTGGTTCGAGCGCGAGCATCGCGGGCTCGGTGTGCCGTACCCGCCGACCGCCGAACGGTTCGAGCGGCTGGAGGAGACGCTGCGCATCTGCCGCCAGATGTGGGACCCGCAGGACAACGGGCCGTTCGACGGGAAGTACTACCAGCTGGCCGAGACGCTGTGCTCGCCGCAGCCCATCAACCGGCCGAAGGTGCTCATCGGCGGCGGGGGAGAGCGCAAGACGCTGCGATTG
The DNA here is from genome assembly GCF_053603155.1 of Nocardia sp. NPDC004260. Taxonomy (NCBI): domain Bacteria; kingdom Bacillati; phylum Actinomycetota; class Actinomycetes; order Mycobacteriales; family Nocardiaceae; genus Nocardia; species Nocardia sp. NPDC004260. Next base: position 10,066 of record NZ_JBSGEZ010000052.1, read on the forward strand.
GTCGCGCAGTACGGCGACGCCTGCAACCTGTTCGGCTCATCGCCCGCGGACGTCGAGCACAAACTCGACGTGCTGCGCGGGCATTGCGACGACGTCGGCCGCGACTATGACGAGATCCGCAAGACGATCATCGCCAACAACCCGCGGCCGAGCCCGGAAAACCGCGACGAATTCGTCCGGCAGATGGCCGACTACGCCGAACTCGGCATCGAGACCGCCATCGTCACTCCGACCACCGGCTCACCGGCGGCATGGATCGATGGCATGGCGCCTGCCGTCCAGCAACTGGCGGAACTCGGCTGAAGTATCCGGCGCGGGCCCGGATCGCTTCCGGGCACGGCCGGTGCGCCGATCATCGGCGCGCGCCATATGAACCGGCGGGGCAGCGGTCCTACAGTTTGTAGCCGATCTGACGCAACAGCTGCTTCCGGGCCGCCTGGTCGTCGGCATCTTCCACGCCGAGCGGCGCCGAACCGTCGATCACTCCGATGATTCCTCTGCCGAGTTCGGTTTCCGCGATCAGAACCTCGACGGGATTGGCTGTGGCGCAGTAGATTCCGCAGACCTCCGGGACCTGCTGCACGGCGTTCAGCACGTTGACGGGATAGCCCTCGCGGAGAAAGACGATGAACGAGTGTCCCGCACCGATGTCGACCGCGTTCTTGGTGGCGAGCTCGACGAGTGCGTCGTCGTTGCCGGAGCGGCGGACCAGGCGCGGTCCGGAGGCCTCGCAGAACGCCAGCCCGAAGCGCAGGTGCGGACCGACTCCGACCAGCGCCTCGTGCAGGTCTTCCACGGTCTTGATGAAATGGGACTGTCCGATGACGACGTTGAGATCATCCGGTTTGTCGATGCGCACGGCTGTCAGCTCCACAGCGACATACTGCGCCCCGACGACGTCGATTCATAGCATTTCGACATTTGTTCCGCGCGTCGCGAACGGTCCCGTCATCACCCGCCGTGGGTGCCCCCCGGCCGGAAAGGCAGGTCCACGACCAGTGCCGTGGCGTTGTCCCTTCCACCGGCCAGGAGGGCGGCATCCACCAAAGTGTTCGCGATCGTGGGGGCCGCGTCGCCCTGCGCGAGGATGGCTTTGACCGCGGCGATGCCGAGTGGCTTGTGTACGCCGTCGGTGCTCAGCAGGAGTCTGCCCGTGCTCGACCCGGTGGCGGCGTACCCGATCGCGTCCGGCCGCACGGTGCGCGCCGAGGTGGTGACCAGATGATCCATTCGCGCGGTGGAGGCCAGCCCGCGGGTGCGGTACAGCTCGGCGACGGTGTGGTCGGTCGTGATCTGGTGCAACACTCGCCCGTTCCAGCGATACGCGCGACAGTCGCCGACCCACGCCACCTCGCAGGGTCCATCGGCCTGATCGGCGGCCGGAAGCACCGCGACCACGAGCACGCTGTCGGCCGAAGGCTCCGGGACCTCGCGCAGGAGTTCCTCCTGGGCCGCGAGAATTCCCGCGCGCGCTCCATCGGCGGCGGCGCAGCGCGCCGCCGCGGCGGCGACCGTGCGTGCCGCGCGGGCTCCGAGCAGATGATCTCCGACGCCGTCGGCGACGACATACGCCGTCGCTCCGGTCACGGCGTCGGTCTCGATCGCCACCGCGTCGGCGTTGATCGACCGTGACGCGCGCCGACTGGCCGAAGCGCCGGTCGGGCCGCCCAGCCGCGGTGTCGGGATCCGCGGCATGCTCGCGGTGGTGCCGGTAAACACGAACTGGTCTCCTCGTTGCTGGGCTCTGAGTGCTGCCGACCAGCACCCTTCAAGGACACCGCATCAGTATTTGGACTTGGCGAGAGTCCGTTGTGTGAACGCTGAGAATTCGCTTTCGATCAGGTCACGACGGGCGTCCCGGCCGGTGGCGCCGCCCGCCTTCCGGCCGGAGCAGACGCTGCCGCCGGTGGGCGGACGAAGGGCGCATTGACCGATCACCCCTGTACCTTGTGCCGCAGTCCACAGCGCGGGATGCATTTCGCAACAATGTTTCTGGATTCCGGCAATCGCTCGGCTCACTGTTCGTTGCTCGGCGCATTTACGTTCTCGGCTGTGCAGCAGGGGTGCACGCAGCACACAAATCACCGAAGCCGGTCACTTTTGTCCGGTTTGTTCGGCTCTTGCCGCACAATTCGACGGATATCTGCGGCGACCGCAAATTCGGAGCCGTCGGCTCGTTACGTCCCAGCACAGCTGCCGGAACGGTGCGTGTCCATGTCTGTTCGGCGCTGACGCAGCCGACAACCTCTCTGCCACAAATCAATCGACGCGCCGAGTCGGGTCGTGCAGCGGATCCGCCGGCGTCCGATAACGCGCGCCGCCCCATGCGCAGGCGTGTTCGGGAACGGAGTACCACGTGGTCATCGGTCCCGCCGAGGACGCTTCCCTGCGATTCGCGCCGCGGCTGATCCCGCCGCGCGGAGGTGTGCCCACCCCGGTGCTCGTGGTCGCCGCGATGGTCAGCATCCAACTCGGCGGGGTCATCGCCAAGCATCTGTTCACACTCGCGTCGCCGGTAACGGTCGCGTGCGGCTGGATCATGCTCGCGGGCTTGTTCGCCGTGCTGGTGCGGCGGCTTGGCGGCCTCGGCGGCGGTGGCCGTGCTCTGGTCGCTGCTGCCGCATGCCATCGAGATGGCGGCCTTGCGCCGGATCACGCCCGCGGTGTTCGGCGTCATGATGAGTTCGGAGCCCGTGGTGGCCGCGGGCGTCGGGCTGCTGTTGCTCGGCGAGCAGATGCGGGCGGCGCAGTGGTCGGGTATCGGCCTGGTGGTCGTGGCGTGCGCAGGAGTGGCGCGTGGTTCCCGTGCCGACGCCGTCGGCGATCGGGCGTATGCCGAAATGGCGAATGGCGGTGTCCAGCGCTGTAGACAAGACCACACAGGTTTTCCGGATGTCGGCATCGTTCACGTGTTTCCGTCGCGGCTACCGACAGACATGATGACTAGGCAGAATGCATTCCGCACGCGACGATTTCGCTAGGGGAGAAGTTGTCGGTGACGTAGACAACATCCGAAACTCGGCCGATTTCCCCGCATTACCGGCGGGTACGTGATCGAATGCTCTGCAACTGATGTCGCGAACCCATGTGATGCACCGGGTTCAGTAATCCGGGAGGTTGTGGCTGTGGCCGACGCAAGCGTGCCCACGCTGCGTCCGTCCGAGCTGGAGAGGTTGGCTCAGCTCGACGAACACAACGAACTTTCCGCCGACCAGGTGCGATCGAGTTCGCAGCGGCTGGGCGTGCCGGAGGAGGACCTGTGGCGGTGGCTGGAGGACCGCCGCAGTGCGTCCGCGCCCACCAGACGCATCGATGTCCCCGACTCCCCGACCGCCCACGTCGATGTTCCCGACCCGCCCACCACACGCGTCGATGTTCCCGACCCGCCGACCACGCGCATAGATGTCCCTGATCCGCCGACCACCCGGATCGATGGCCCTGAGCCACCGACCAGGCACGTGGGGTATGGGGAGATCAACCACCGGCAGTCCCGCATCATCACGCTTCCCGAAGCGGCCGGAGGCGGGCTGCTTCCGCAGATCTCCGACGGGGACGTCACCACTTTCCGGGCCGATGCCTACCGGAGCCTGCCATCGGAAGAATTCGCGCGCATCGACGCCGTCTACGCCGACGGGATCCAGCTGGCCTGCCGGTGGCTGGCCGAACACACCGGCCGACCGTGCAGGCACGACCTGAACCAGAACGGCGTCGGCAGCTGGCTGGGGCCGCGCGGGGCCGGCCTGGCCGAATACATGCTCTCGGTGCTGCAACCTCGCCTCAGCGTGCCGGACCGCTTCCAGCAAGGCGCCGGTCTGGTGGACGAGTGGAACGACATTCTCAGCCTGTACCGATTCCTCGGCGGCCTCGTCGCCGACAGCCCCAGCCGCGGGCACACGATCACGCGCCTGCGCGGCGCGCAAGCGGCGTTCCTGTTGCACGGAATGCGCCTGGATCTGCCGCCGGACCTGGCCTACTCGGTCGGGCCGGGGCTGACGACGGTTCCGATCGACGACGACCTGGTCGCCCGGGTCCGGGCCAGGACCGCCGATCCGGTGGACGCGGCGGCGATCGTCACCGCGCTCTTCACCGGCGCCACCGCGATGGAACTCAACGCGATCCCCTGCGTCGCGCTGGCCGCGGACGCGCTGATCTTCAACGGCCCGATCGGTTACACCCACGCTCCGGACCTGTACGTGTGGGTGATTCCGCCGTCGGCGCGCCCTCTGCTGTACGAAGCCCGCATCCACCAGGAATCACGCCCCACACCGAACACCAAGCTGTTCGCCGGCGCCATCGGCGGAGCCGGTTTCCGCCTCCGCAGGCTCGCCGCGGCGTGCGAGGTTACGCTGCCGGATCTGTACCACTGGCATCACAGCTGGATCCGCGAAGCCGGACTGCTCCGGAAGTCCGAACAATCCACACCGGTCCGGAATACCGATCTGCTCTTCGGTCTGAAACTCGCGCCACGGCCACGCCGCCGCCGCGCACGCTGACGCCGGGGCGTCGAGCAGGTCACCCCGCGTCGTCGAACAGATGCCGTGGCGCGGCCTGCCGCCACGAGTCCTGCACGATGGCTTCGAGTTCCTCCCGGTCGTCGAGGGCGGTCAGCCGCGCACGGACCCAGGCGTTGCCTGCTTCGTGCGCGGCGATCCAGAACTTGTCCGGTTCGGCGACGACGAGTTCGTCGCGGTCGGCGATGGGGCAGCGGACCGCCATCGAGGTCTCGGACTCAGGAAGGGTGAGGAACAGCTTGCCCGCGACCCGGAAGGTCGGCATCCCCCAGGTGAATTGTTCGGATGTCTCCGGTAGCGACAGCGCGAAGGCCCGGACATCGTCCCCGGTGAAACTCATGCACCGAATCCTGCCAGCTCGCAAGGGAAGTCTCGGACGCGGTCGGATCATGTGCGGAGATTGCCCACGCGATGCCGGGCCGATCCATAGGGCACCGTGCCAACGCGGCCGTCCGGGCGTTGTGAGCTACCCAGTAATCGACTCGGCGCCACGGCGTTCGCCGTCCAGCCCCCTATCGTCTGCGCAACAGCCAGTGAGGTCGAGAGGCAGTTTCGGATGGTCGGCACGCGCGAGAAGTTGGAGCAGTTGCGGGGCACCCTCGCGATCGCCGAGGAACCTGCCGGTGCGTCCGGCATCGCGAAACGACAGAACAAAGGCATCCCCAGTGCCCGCGAGCGGGTGCGATCGCTGCTCGACCCGGGAACGTTCGTCGAGATCGGCGCACTCGCGCGCACGCCGGGAGCGCCGGACGCGAAGTACGGCGACGGAGTGGTCACCGGGCACGGTCGCATCGACGGACGGCCGGTCGTAGTCATCGCGCACGACCAGACGGTCTACGGCGGCTCGGTCGGCGAGATGTTCGGCCGGAAGGTCGCCCACATCCTGAAGTTCGCCTTCGAGAAGGCGTGCCCGGTGGTGGCGATCAACGATTCCGGTGGCGCCCGGATCCAGGACGCGGTCACTTCGCTGGCCTGGTTCGCGCACATGAGCCGGCGCCAGGAACGGCTGTCCGGGTTCGTTCCGCAGGTCTCCATCATGCTCGGCAAGTGCGCCGCCGGTTCGGTGTACGGCCCGGTGAACACCGACGTGCTCGTCGCGACCGAGAACTCCTACATGTTCGTCACCGGACCCGAGGTGATCAAAACGGTGACCGGCGAGGACGTGACCGCGGAGGAGCTGGGCGGCGCCCACGTGCAGGCGCGCAACGGCACGATCCATCACGTGACCGCCACCGAGCAGGAGGCGTTCGACTGGGCCCGCAAATACCTGAGTTACCTGCCGTCGAGCTGCCTGGAGCAGGCTCCGATCGTGAACCCGGGCCTGGAACCCGAGAACACCGCCACCGATCTCGAGCTCGAGTCGATCATCCCGGACTCCGACCGCGAGGGATACGACATGCACGAGATCCTGCTGCGCATCTTCGACGACGGCGATTTCCACGAGATCCGTTCGGCCACCGCGGCGAATCTGATCACCGGCTTCACGCGGGTGGACGGCCGCAGCGTGGGTGTCGTCGCCAACCAGCCGCTGGTTCTCGGCGGCGCGGTCGACGCGAAATGCTCCGACAAGGCAACGCATTTCATCCGGCTGTGCAATGCCTTCGGCATTCCCTTGGTTTTCGTGGTCGACACTCCCGGCGTGCTCCCCGGCGTGGAGGAGGAGCGCAACGGTGTCATCGTCCGCGGCGGTCGGGTGTTCCGCGCGATCATCGAGGCGACCGTGCCCATCATCAACGTGGTGGTGCGCAAGTCCTACGGCGGCGCGTACGGCTTCATGGCATGCAAGCAACTCGGCGCCGACATCAGCTTCGCCTGGCCCACCGCCCGCATCGCGGTGATCGGTGCGGAGAGCGCGGTCGACATCGCGGGCAGGCGTCAGCTGTCGCAGGTGCCGGAGGAGCAGCGCGCGGCCGTACGAGAGTTCATGATCGACCAGTACAACGCTACCGTGGCGACTCCGTGGATCGCGGCGGAGCGTGGATACATCGACGCCGTCATCGAACCTTCCCGGACCCGGCTGGAAATACGGCACGCGCTGCAGCTCCTGCGGGAAAAAGAGGCGGCTGCCGAACACAACCCGCGCAAGCACAGCCTGTACCCGATGTAGTAGCGGTTTCCCTGCCGCCGGGCCGGGTATGCGCCCGGATGGGAACGAAGGTCCGCGGTCGGAGGAGTTGCGGGCATGGACTGGTTCACCGCATCCGAATATTGGTTGAGCAGGCAGCTGCTGACTCGCGGTGTCGCAGCCGTCTACCTGATCGGCTTCGTGGTCGCCGCCCGCCAATTCCGGGCGCTGATCGGGGAGCACGGCATGCTGCCCGTGCCGCGCTGGCTGGCCCGGCACTCCTTCCGGCGCACGCCGAGCATTTTCCATGTCCACTATTCCGACCGGTTCTTCGCCGTCGTGTCCTGGTTCGGTGCGGCGTTGGCCGCGGCGATGGTGGCCGGCGCCGCCGATCTGGTGCCGCTATGGGCAGCGATGCTGATGTGGGCGCTGTTGTGGGTGCTCTACCTGTCGATCGTCAACGTGGGGCAGGACTGGTACGCGTTCGGGTGGGAGTCACTACTGCTGGAATGCGGGTTCCTGGTGATCTTCCTCGGCAACGACCGCACCGCGCCGCCGGTGCTGGTGCTGTGGCTCGCCCGCTGGTTGCTGTTCCGGGTGGAGTTCGGCGCCGGACTGATCAAACTGCGCGGTGACCGGTGCTGGCGCGATCTGACCTGCCTGTATTACCACCACGAGACGCAGCCGATGCCGGGGCCGCTGAGCTGGTTCTTCCACCATTTGCCCAAGCCGCTGCACCGGGCGGAGGTACTGGGCAACCACTTCGCGCAGCTCGTCGTGCCCTTCGGGTTGTTCGCGCCGCAGCCGGTGGCGAGCATCGCCGCGGCCGTCATCGTCATCACCCAGCTGTGGCTGGTGCTGTCGGGCAATTTCGCCTGGCTGAACTGGCTGACGATCGTTCTCGCGTGCGGCGCCGTGAGCGGGTCCGCGGCCTCGGCGGTCCTCCCGGTGCCCGCAGCGCCGTCGCTGCCGGGACCGCCGGCGTGGTTCACCGGCCTGGTCATCGCGTTCGCCGCGTTGGTGGTTTTCCTCAGTTACCGTCCCGCCCGCAATCTGATCTCGAGTCATCAGGCCATGAACCGGTCTTTCGACCCCTATCACTTGGTCAACACCTACGGAGCCTTCGGCAGTATCGGCCGCACCCGTTACGAGGTGGTCGTGGAAGGCACCGACGAGCCGACCGTCACCGACCGGACGCGGTGGAAGGAATACGAGTTCAAGGGCAAGCCCGGTGATCCGCGCCGAATACCGCGCCAATGGGCCCCGTACCATCTGCGGCTGGACTGGCTCATGTGGTTCGCCGCCGCCTCACCGCGTTACGCGCAGTCGTGGCTGGGCGCCTTCTTGATACGACTGCTGGAAAACGACGCGGCCACGTTGCGACTGCTACGGAACAATCCGTTCCCGCAGGCCGCACCGCGCTTCGTCCGGGCGCAACTGTATCTCTACCGCTTCACCACACCTCGCGAATTGGCTCGCACCCGAGCGTGGTGGGACCGCACGCTGGTGACCCGATACGTTCCGCCCCTCTCACTGGACGACCTGTATTACGGCAGCCATTCCGGTCGGCAATGACGCGTTGGTCGGCTCCACCGCGGGCCGAGAATCCATGCCGGACAGCGGCTTGCGCTCGAAGCGCACGCCGCGGGTGGCATTCGCCACAACGGGCGTGGCGAAGATCGACAGAGAAACCGGGTATGCGCCCGAATGACGCAATCGACCGAAGGAGGATGTCATGTCCATCTCGGCCTCGCGCTTGCAGTATCGCGCCGCCCGACGCGGCGGCAGCGGCTATCCCGGCACGGAGCTTCCCGTCGAATGGACCATCGCGGCATGGGTTCTGGTGCTGACGGTGCTCACCATCGCGCTGGCGCTCCTGTAAGAACACCACCTCGGCCCCGGCTGGAGGGCCGCTTCACCGGAGCCGGAATCGAAGCATCGCATTGCATTCAGAAGGAGTTCGATCCGTTGGAGGAAATACTACGGCCGCTCATCGTGGTTCTCGGCACGGTGGCTATCACCGTGACGGCCGGTCTGCTGATCGATCGCTTACTGCGTTACAGCGCCCGCCGACGTCCGGGCAACCAGCTTCCCACCCTGTTGCGCCGGGTGCAGTTACCGATCCAGGTGCTGCTCGGCGCGATGGCCTTGCACGCCACCTACCCGTTGGCCCACCTGGATCTGCGCCAGGACGCGATGATCAGGACCGTCCTGGTGACGGCGGCGATCATGGCAGCGGCATGGAGCGTCATCCGCGCCGCCGACGCGGTCGCGGAGAACACCCTGCGCTCGTATGCCCGGCGCACCCAGGACATCACGCGGGTGCGGCAACTGCGCACCCAGCTCGGCCTGGTCCGCCGGATCGTCACCTCGGTCCTGGTGGTCACGACCGCCGCCGTCGTGATCCTGCTGCTGGTGCCGAGCCTGCGGACCCTGGGCACCTCGCTGCTGGCCTCGGCGGGGGTGATCGGCATCATCGCCGGTGTCGCCGCCCAGTCGACACTGAGCAACCTGATCGCCGGATTGCAGATCGCGTTCGGGGACTCGGTCAAGATCGGGGACACCGTTGTGGTGGAGGGAGAGTGGGGCATCGTAGAGGAGATCACCCTCGCGTTCCTCACCGTCCGGATCTGGGACGACCGCAGGCTGACCATGCCGGTCTCCTACTTCAACAACAAGCCGTACGAGAACTGGTCGCGTGGCGGGCCGCAGATCACCGGGACGGTTTTCCTGTACCTGGACCACAGCACACCGGTGCCGCTCTTGCGTGAGCACTTGCAGGAGTATTTGCGAACGCGCGCGGATTGGGACGGTCGCGACTGGGGTCTGCAGGTCACCGACAGCACGCCGACGAACATCGTGGTGCGCGCGACGATGTCGGCCGCCGACGCCGACGACGTGTGGAACCTGCGCTGCGCGGTCCGCGAGGAAATGCTCGACTGGCTCGGCCGCAACCACCCCTACGCCCTGCCGAAGATCTCCACCGCGATCACCGAGACCGCCACCGACCGTCATCTGGCGCTGGCGGGCGACCGCGGCGACTGAGGTTACTATCGAGTCTCCGTGTCGGTTCTTCGATGAGCTCGTCCGGCGCCTGCGTCTCGACGGCGCCGGACGCCCTCCTCGATATGGGCTGCGGCACAGGCCAACTCACCGTCCCGCTCGCGCGGCACATGGCCGACGCGGTGGGCATGTATCCCGAACCCACGATGCTCGTCGAAGCCGCCCGCCGTGCGGAAGCCGCCGGGGTTGCGAACGTCGCGTGGACGCGAGGCGGTTCGGCGGATCTACCAGCTGGGCTCGGCCGCTTCCGGCTGGTGACCATGGGCCGGTCGTTCCATCGGATGCTTCTCGGCGACCGGCGGCCGCTTTCGAACAGCTGGTCACCGACACATTGCTGGCGATCGACCCGGCGGACGTTTCATCGAACCGGTGACCCTGGAAGTGCTGACCGCGACCAGGCGCTGAGGCGAGTGCGCACTGTGGGAAGCCGGCGATCGGAGTGCGGTGCGCCGAGAGGTCAGCGGTTCGGAATGGTGTGCAGCATTACCCTGCTCAGCCGCCCGGATTGTATTCGCGCGGTGAGATAGGTGTGTTCCGGTTGGCGGCGGCGGTCGGTCGGCGAGCCGGGATTGAGCAAGCGCAACCCGCTGTCCGCGACGCTGTCCCACGGAATGTGGCTGTGGCCGAAGACGAGTACGTCGGTATCCGGGAAGTTCCGGGCGCAGCGTTCCTCCCGGCCCTTCGCGGGTCCGGTTTCGTGCACCACCGCCAGCCGGAGTCCGTCGAGTTCGGCACGGGCGACCTCGGGCAGTCGCGCACGCAGCTCCGGACCGTCATTGTTGCCGTAGACACCGACGAGGCGCGCGCTACGTGCCTCCAGGCGGTCCAGCAAGGCGGCCTCCACCCAGTCGCCCGCGTGCACGACCACGTCGGCGGCGTCGACCGCGCGCCAGAGCAACTCCGGCAGATCACGCGCACGCTCGGGCACGTGCGTGTCGGAGATGATGAGCAACCGCATGGTGACCGGTCTACCACGGTTGCGGCGGAGCGCCGATTGTCCCGGTCGTCCGACAGACGACGTGGCAGATCGCTGGTGTGATATCTATCACATCATCTCGGGCTGCCCGGTCGAGATTGGACCTCCGGTCGTGGGTATGCCGGGCGTGACGGTGACGCAGTACAGCGCACCGGTGCGACAGTTTCCATCGCGTTGTCCGGGAGGGCTTGTGTCTTCGATGCTTTCGTTTCTCATGCTCATGCTGATGCTGCCGGGGATGGCGACCGTCGCTGCGTATGTGACGGTGGCGATCAGTGTGTGGCTCGAGGAGCGTCGCGACGCCGCCGACCCCGCGGTCCGGGTCGAAGCGCGCCGCTCGTAGGCCGGGGCCGGTCCGAACGCAGGGCAGGCCTATCCGCGTCACCGGCGCAGCCAGCGCGTTATCGCCCGGCGGCGAGGTGTGGCCCTCCAATCGACACCGGTGGCGGTCGCGAAGGCGGCGGCGTCGGCGGAGGTGGTCGTCTTCGGATGATTCCGGGCCCATGCCGTGAAACGGGCGGTGAAGTCACCCTCGCACGCGTGCACCAGCAGCGGGAAACGGCGTGCCACCTCGCCGGCGCGCTTGCGCAACAGGGCCTCCGCCGCGGCGCCGACGGCCTCGGCATCGAATCCGGGCGGCACCGTGGCTCCCGCGACGAGCGCACGCACCAGCGCTGCTTGCCGCTGGGCCAGCGTCGCGTCGTCAGGCGGCCACGCCGGTCGGGACGCGGCGCTCACGCCAGTACCGTCCTGGCGCCCGCGGTGATCGGCGGGCGGTCGACGGCGGCCGCGATGGCGTCCAGCTCATCGAGCAATTCGGCCGCGCGCGGATAGTTGCCGTCGCGCTCCAGCATGATCGGCGCCGAACGATGCGCGGTGTATTCCGCCACGAGCGCGAGAACTTCGCCGGGAACCGGGTCGGTGTGCGTGTCGTGATAGCGGCCGCCGGATTCGTGCCCGCCCGCGACGTGGCAATACGCCACGCGTTCGGCGGGCAGGCGAAGGAGCTCGGCGAGCGGGTCGCGACCGCGGTTGCGGGCGTTCGCGTAGACGTTCGCGAGATCGAGCAGCAGCCATACCCCGGTGCGTTCGACGAGTTCGGACAGGAACTCCGCTTCGGTGTATTCGTCGTCGGGCCAGTCGAACAGCGTCGCGATGTTCTCCACCGCGAGCGGGACGTCGAGCGCCGCCTCGGTCCGGGCGATATTGCGGGTGAGTGCGTCCAGCGCTTCCCGGGTCCGCGGTACCGGTAGCAGGTGACCTGCCTCCAGGCCGCCCGCGCGGACGAAAGCGACATGCTCGCTCACCAGCGGAGCCGCCACCGCCGCCGCGCAGGCCGCCAAGTGCTCGACGCGATGGCCCGCGACCGGCTCCGCGCCGCCGAGCGACAGCGAGATGCCGTGCGGCACCACGGCGACGCCGCGCGCCCGCAGAGCGGCCAGTTCCTCGGGGACGGCGAGCTGCCCGGCGCGGCGGGGGTCCCGGGGTAACGACTCCGCGATGACCTCGCAGAATCCGAGCCCCGCCAAGGCGGCTATCACCCCGCAGATCTCGGGTCGCCAGCCGATACCGAGCGCGTCCGGTGGCAGCGGGCCGGGGCGCTCATCCACCGCATCCGCCGCATCCGCCGCCGCACCCGCCGCCACATCCGCCTCCGTCCCCGCCACTGTCCCCGCCGCCGTCGCCCCCGCTGTCCCCACCGCCCGACGCGCTCGGCGGCGCGACTGCCTGGGCAAGTCCGGGATCGAGCGCGACGAGCGCACCGATGCCGAAAACAGCTGCCGCGAGTGCCGCGCTCTCGGCGCCATAGGTCGCGTAGGAAGGCGAATTGCTCGGCCGCAGATGCCGATTGCGCTCCGACGCGCTGTCGCGGGCACGCACACCCAACGCGGTTAGCCGGGGCTTGCGCACCACCAACCAATAGCCGAGCGCCTGCGCGATCACCAGCACCACCAGCACCCCGACCGGGTTCCCATGCGAAGCGCCCGCGATGATCCGCACCACGCCGAGCGCGCCGGTGACGAGAAGCGGCATGCCCGCGTCACGCAGACCGTGGCGCATGCCGGGGCCGGGGAAGTACCCGAGGTCGACCATCCTCGTACGCAGCGCGTCGAGCGACCCGCCGGCGATCGCGCCGACGGTCTTGCGCTGCCCCGCCGCCAGCCCGTCGTACACCGACAGGGTGAACGGATCCAGCTGCCCACGCTCCTGCGCGGTGAGGGCGCGAACCGGCGCGGCGCCGGAATCAATCGCGTCGACGCCGCGCAACCGCGCCATCGCCGCGAGTACGGCGTTCTGGTCGCCGTAGAGCATTCCCAGCTCGGGTGAGGTCAGTTCCGCGCCCGGCGCGGCGGCCGTGTCGGTTTCCGGATCCGCGCCCGTCACCCGTGACCGCAGCCAGATCCCCACGAACAGGGCCACCAGCACGAGCGGTATATAGACGGCGAGGAACTGCGGCCCGGAAATACCCCAGGTATCACCGGCCGCGACAAGTCCGTCCGAGCCCACCCCGATCACCTTCATCTCCCACCTCGGAATCGGTCCAACCTGCTCCAAGTATCGGGCCGCCGCGGCTCACACGCCACAGCGAATCGCCGTGGCGCGCATCGGCAGCGGTTGTGACTCGACGGCCCGGCTCACTTCACGCGGCCGAGGCCGAGTTGCTCGCAGAGCATCAGGGCGACTTCGGTCTCCAGCCGATTCACCGTCAACGGATGACCGAGCACCTCTTCGGCCCTGCGTATCCGGTAGTGGACGGTGTTCTTGTGGACGTGCATGCGCGCCGCGGCGTCGGTGAGGCTGCCGCGGGCCTCCAGATACGTCTGCACCGTCTCGCGCAGACGAGCGGCGGTCTCGTCGTCGCGCATGAGATCGCCGAGCACCCGATGGACCCACGCTCTCGTGTCGGGCAGATGGTCGATGAGCAGGCTCGCCAGCGCCACCCGGGAGTGCACGGTCAGCGGACGAGCGGGATCGGCGAGCAACGCGAGGCCACGAGCGCGCTGGGCATCGCGGAAGGTCTGCCGGAAGCCTGCCAGTCCGGCGCCGGGATCGCCGATCGCGACGCGAATTCCCGGGTGGCGGCGCAGGTCTCGCTCGAGCCGGTCGGCATCCAGTGCAGGTTTGCCGACCGACGATATCCACGCCCAGCAGTTCTGCTCGTCGACCAGGACCGTCAGCGGGTGCTTGCCGGTCGCGGTGGCGAGTATCGAGGTTCCGGCGCGCAACAGCTCGATCGATGACGCGACGGGTTCGCGAACCCAGAGGACGGCGGCCATATGCCACCCCCGCAGCGAGGCGGACAACATCTCCTCCGCGGAGGCCACGTCGAGATTCTCGGTGTCGAGCACCGCGCGGATCTGGGCCGCGCGGGTGGTGTCCGAGCGCGCGTCCCAGCGGCGTCGTTCGCTCTCGTAGATGTCGATGACGCCTTCGATGACCTGGTCGATGTAGCTGTTGACCAGCACGGCGACCCGGCTGGTGGTCGCCAGGGCGAGGTCAGCGGGTGTCTCGGCGCGCCGGAGTACGGCGATGGTCTGCTGCATGAACATGTGTTCGCCGAGGCGGTAGGCACGCAGCAGGGCCTCCAGGGACATCCCGTGCTGGGCGAACCGGCGAGCGTACTCGGCGGCGGCGGGCGGCACGGTGATGTCGTCGCGCGAGATGCTCAACATGAGCATGTCGAGGATCGCGGTGAGGTTGGACGCGGTGCTGGCGATCATCAGCCGCCGCACTTCGTCGTCGTGGCGGAATTGCGGGATCACCTCGGTGAACATCGCGGTCATCTCGGCGGTCAGCCGGTCCAGATCGGCTTTGACGCGTCCGGCGACATCGCGGATGGTCGTGTCCACGTCAACGCTCATGCCGGGACCGTACCGGAACCGGTGCGGCGGCTCCGACGCATTCCGCTTTCTTTTGTGCCATCGGTACAAAGCCCGCCGAAAACTCTGGGATGCGGGCCCGTAGCCGGGTTCTCGCACCCGATCTAACTTGGACTGTAATCCCCGTCACCCCGAAGTAGGTGAGGACATAAGTGCAGCACGTTGTAGAAATTCCGGAGGTCAGGGCGACATGGAATCCGTCCGGCCCCTGTATTGCGGACGACCGCGAGCAACTCGACAATCAGGCTTTCGTGAAAAGGGTACGTACGGCCGCCGCCGTCCTGTACGCGAATGGCGTTCGTGAAGGCGACGTCGTCGCGGTCGTACTGTCGAATCGACTCGAATTCGTCGTCATTCTTTTCGCGGCATGGCGGCTGGGTGCCGCGGTCAGCCCCGTGAAGCCGGATTCGACCATCGAGGAGGTGCGTTATCAGGTCGAGGACTGCCGGGCGAAGGTGGTCGTGACCGAAGGTGGACGCGGAGGTGCGACGCTGGATGTGACCGAGGTGGCCGGGCTGGGCACCGAGGTCGCCGGGCCCGAACCGGCGCCGGTGGATCCCGGCGCCGCGGCGCTGATCATCTACACCAGTGGTACCACCGGGCAGCCGAAGGGCGTGGTGCTCGACCACGCCAATATCGCCGCCATGTGCGAGATGCTGCTCGCGGCATTGGCATTGAACGACACCGACCACAGCCTGCTGATCCTGCCGCTGTTCCACGTCAACGGGATCGTGGTCAGCGTCCTGTCGCCGCTGCTCGCCGGTGGCCGGGCCACCATCGCGGGCCGATTCTCGGCTTCGGCGTTCTTCGGCATCGTGGAACGTGTTCGCCCGACCTATTTTTCGGGCGTTCCCGCGATCTACGCGATGCTCGTCGCACAGCCGGAGAGTTCGGCGCCGGACACGTCGTCGTTGCGCCGTGCGATCTGCGGAGCCGCGCCGATGCCCGCGGAACTGATCGCGCGGTTCGAAACGCGTTTCGGTGTTCCGATCGTCGAAGGCTACGGACTGTCCGAGGGTACCTGCGCGTCGACGCTGAATCCGCCCGGCGGACCGCGGAAGCCGGGCACGGTCGGGCGGCCACTGCCAGGGCAGACCGTGGCGATCATGGATGCCGACGGTCGGGTCGTGCCCGCCGGGACGAGAGGGGAAGTGGTCATCCGGGGTGCGAACGTGATGCGAGGCTATCTCGGCCGACCCGAGGCGACCGCGCACACGGTGGTCGACGGCTGGCTGCATACCGGTGACGTCGGCTATTTCGACCCGGACGGATACCTGGTGCTGGTCGACCGGATCAAGGACATGATCATCCGGGGTGGCGAGAACATCTATCCCAAGGAGATCGAGAACGTCCTGCACGCCCATCCCGCCGTTCTGGAAGCCGCGGTGGTGGGAGCGCCCGATCCGGTCCTCGGCGAGGTCCCGGTCGCCCATGTGGTGACGATGCCCGGCGCGCGGGTCGATGCCGCGGATCTCGTAGAGCACTGCCGGAGAAGTCTCGCCCGCGCGAAGGTTCCGGTGTCGATCGAACTCACCGAAGCGCTGCCGCGGAATCCGGTCGGCAAAATCGACAAACGAAAGCTCCGCGCGCTGGTCGCCGACGCGATCGCCACCACCGCATAGGAACAGTCCGCTCGGCGGTGAGCGGAAAATTCATGATCCGAACCGCATTCGGCCGGGTCCTTGCATGCGCTTTATTCATCGGATAAGAAAGGTCCGAACAATGGGATTCAAAACAGCGGATTTCCCGCCCGTCGACGTGACGACTTTCCTCGATCAGCCGTTGCGGGAGCGGATGAGAACTTTGGCCCTGCATTGGGTCGAATTCGGTTTCGGCTCGCCGAGGATGATTCACACGATCTATCTGCTCAAGGTTCTGCTGGTCTCGGCGCTGGGCGGCGTCGCCGTGGCGACCTGGAGTTCCGGCGTCGGCCCGTTCTGGGATGTCGCGGCCTGGTGGAACGAGCCGATCGTCTACCAGAAGTTGGTGCTGTGGACCGTCTTGATCGAGGCGCTCGGTATCGCCGGGTCGTGGGGGCCGCTCGCGGGCAAGTTCAAGCCGATGACCGGCGGAATCATGTTCTACGCCCGCCCCGGCTCGATTCGCCTGCGGCCGTGGCGACGGGTGCCGTTCACCGGCGGTGACACCCGCACGTTGGCAGATGTGCTGCTGTATCTGGCGTTCCTCGGGACGCTCCTGGCGGCGATCGTGCTGCCGGGCGTGCCGAGCGCCTCGCTCAGCGCGGCGCTGCCGGACAACACCTCCGGCCTGGTGAATCCCGCGCTGCTCGTCGCTCCGATCGTGCTGTACGTACTGTGCGGCTTGCGGGACAAGACGATCTTCTTGACCGCGCGCGGCGAGCAGTACCTGCCCGCACTGGTGTTCTTCGCGGTGCTGCCGTTCGTCGACATGATCATCGCCGCCAAGTTGCTGATCTGCGCGGTCTGGATCGGAGCGGGCGTGTCCAAGTTCGGGCAGCACTTCACCAACGTGGTACCGCCGATGATCTCCAACAGCCCGGGCGTGCCCGCGAAGTGGATCAAGCGGCTGCACTACCGTGACTTCCCCAGGGACATCCGGCCGTCGAAGGTCGCCTCGTTCATGGCCCATGTCGGAGGCACGACCGTCGAGATCGTCACGCCGCTGGTGTTGCTGTTCTCCACCAACCACTGGCTGACCCTGGCCGGAGTGGTGCTGATGGTGGTCTTCCACGCATTCATCACCTCGACGTTCCCGCTGGCGGTGCCGTTGGAGTGGAACGTCCTGTTCGCCTACCTGAGCATCTTCCTGTTCCTGGGCTTCCCCAACGGGGGCGGCTACGGTCTGGGCGACATCTCCTCGCCGTGGCTGGCCGTGGCCATCGTCGCGGCACTGGTGTTCTTCCCGATCCTCGGTAATCTGCGCCCCGATCTGGTGTCGTTCCTGCCATCGATGCGCCAGTACGCGGGCAACTGGGCCTCGGCCCTGTGGGCCTTCGCGCCCGGTGCGGAGGAGAAGCTGAACACCATCGCGCACCGGCCCACCGTGAACCAGATCGACCAGCTGCGTGCGATGGGTTACCCGCCCGAGGTCGCGGAGATCACCATGCAACAGACGATCGCGTGGCGCTCGATGCACAGCCAAGGCCGCGGCCTGTTCTCCCTGCTGTACTCCCACATTCCCGACATCGATCGCTGGACCGTACGGGAAGCGGAATTCGGCTGCAACTCGCTGATCGGGTTCAACTTCGGCGATGGTCACCTGCACAATCTGGACCTGATCGAGGCCGTGCAGTCCCGAGTGGGATTCGCTCCGGGAGAATGGATCGTGGTGTGGGTGGAATCGCAGCCGATCCACCGCGGCGTCCAGGAGTATCAGGTCATCGACGCGGCGCTCGGCGTCGTCGAACGCGGCACCTGGCGAGTGCGCGACGCGGTCGAGGCGCAGCCGTGGCTGCCGGACGGCCCGATCCCGCTCGAGGTGACGTGGCGGCGCGCGGGCTACACCGTGCCGACGCCACTGGAGGAATCGACTCGGGTGCTCGCGCCGCAGACGGTCGGCTGACGGTCGGCCACGAGGGACGGAGGGCGACATGAGCAGCGCAGTCGTGGTCGGCGGCGGCCCCAACGGTTTGGCCGCGGCCATCACCTTGGCCCGAGCCGGTTGGGACGTCACCGTGCTGGAGGCCGCCGACGAGATCGGGGGCGGCACTCGCACCGGTGAGGCGATCGTGCCCGGTCTGCTGCACGACCACTGCTCGGCCATCCACCCGATGGCCGTCGGCTCTCCATTCCTGCGCGGTCTCGACCTGGAGCGCTACGGATTGACCTGGGCGTGGCCGGAGATCGACTGTGCCCATCCGCTCGATGACGGCACCGCGGGCGTGCTGCTGCGCTCGGTCGCGGAGACCGCGGCCGGGCTCGGCGGTGACGGCCGAGTGTGGCGACTGCTGTTCGAGCGGACGTCGGCGGGCTACGACCGGATGAGCCCCGACATCATGCGGCCACTGCTGCGCGTGCCGCGCCACCCGATGCGGCTGGCGCGGTTCGGGATTCCTGCTGTGGTCCCGGCCACGCTGCTCGCCGGACTGTTCCGCACCGAGCAGGCGAGGGGGTTGTTCGGCGGCGTCGCCGCGCATGCCTTTCATCCGCTGCATCGGCCGCTCAGTGCGAGCATCGGCCTGGGCATCCTCACCGCGGGCCACGCCTACGGTTGGGCGGTCGCCGCGGGTGGATCGCAACGGATCACCGACGCCATGGCGGCGGCCCTCGGCGACCTCGGCGGAAAGATCGAAACGGGCGTGCGGGTGCGGTCGGTGTCCGATCTGCCGCCGGCGGAATTGACCATGTGGGACCTGGCGCCGACCGCTGTCGCGGAGATCCTCGGCGACCGCCTGCCGTCTCGAATCCGGAAGTCGTACCAGAAGTTTCGTTACGGCCCTGGTGCCTGCAAAGTCGACTTCGCGGTGCACGGCGGCGTGCCGTGGACGGCGGAGGCGGCGCGCCGGGCGGGGACGGTGCACCTCGGCGGCACGTTCGCCGAGATCGCCGCCACCGAACGCGAGATCCATCGCGGTCGCATGCCCGAACGGCCTTTCGTACTGGTGGGGCAGCAATATCTCGCCGATCCGCAACGTTCGGCGGGCGACGTCCATCCGATCTGGGCATACGCCCATGTCCCGCACGGCTATCCCGGCGACGCCACGGCGGAGATCACCGCCCAGATCGAACGCTTCGCCCCCGGTTTTCGCGACCGCATAGTCGGAACCAGCGTGCGCAGCGCGGTGGAATTCGCCGAATACAACCCCAACTATGTGGGCGGCAACATCATGACCGGCGCGAAGGACATCACACAGCTGCTGTTCGGTCCGCGTAGGACTCTGCAGCCCTACGACGTAGGCGTGCCGGGTCACTACCTGTGCTCCGCGGCCACACCGCCGGGCCCGGGGGCGCACGGGATGTGCGGCGTGAATGCCGCGCAGCGGGCGCTCCGGCGAGAGGCGCGGCAAGAAGAGCTGTCGTAGGCGTGGCCATCGTCTCGATCCTCGCCTTCGCCTGACGCTGCCGCGGCGACACCACCGGCTGGTCCGGGGTGACCAGCCGGTTTCCCGTGGGATCACCCGGGCAATCGGTCACCATGGATGCGGAGAACACCAATGCAGCAGACACGTCGTCGAGCGGCGCACAGCGTTTCGGCCGAGTCACGGCGGATGATCTACGCAGGTTGCTGGCCACCGGCCAACCGGACGCGTACCTGGTCCTCGAGGAAGGGCAGATCAGAATCGAAGGTGCCTTCGGGTCCGAGCCGCAAGGAATGCTCATCCTGTCGCGGGCCGAACTGGCCGCCCGGATCGGAGAGGATCCGGACGCCGCCGCGCTGACCGAGACCGCGGCCGAGCTGGAAACCGAAGTTCGTCTCCGGGGTGCCTGAAACGTCGGCGGCCCGCTCGGCTGGCGATGGGATCTGCCGGAAAACGCTTTGCACGGTCACCTGCCGGATGGCCACGATATCGGTATGAGCATCGAACCGTGCTCGGCCCTCGCACCGGGCGTCGTGCCACCGGAACGGGTCGCACTGGACGACCTGCTGTTACGGCGATGGCAGCCGGAGGATCTGCTGCCGCGACTCGAGGCGATCAACGCCTCGTTCGACGAGATCCACCCCTGGATGGACTGGCTCGCCGAACCGGCGACACTGGAGAGTCAACGCGCTTTCGGCCGGGAGACGGACGAGAGCTGGCCCAGCGCCGCAGGCAGTTTCAACTTCGGCATCTTCGCCGCCGACGGCAGCGTGCTCGGCGCGGTCGGTCTGCACGATCGGCTCGGCTCGCGAGCCGTGGAGATCGGCTACTGGTGTCACACCGCGCACTCCGGCCAGGGGGTGATCACTCGCAGCGCAGCTGCTTTGACCCGTATCGCATTGGCACTGCCGGGCGTCGATCGTGTGGAGATCCACTGTGACGAGGCGAATGTCCGCAGTGCCGCGGTAGCCCGGCGGCTCGGCTACCGGCTGGACCGGATCGAGCCACGCGAAAAACGTGCGCCCGCGGAGTCGGGCCGTGGAATGTGCTGGGTCAAGGAGCGATGATCAACCGCCGGTTCGCTCAGCCGGTGGCAACCGAGGCGGCGACGGGCCCGGCGGGTTCGTGGACATCCGAGCCGAGGTCGGGTGCGTAGAGCCCGGCGATTTCGGTGGCGTATTTCTCGGCGATCACCCGGCGCTCGAGTTTCATCGTGAGGGTGACTTCGTCGCCGCCCGCTTCCCAGAAGGTGGGCAAGACACGGCCGCGTTGTGCTGGAAGGCGGCGGGGAGCGTGTCGAAGCGGGGCGTGCTCACGAGAGGGATTCCCTCGGGTCGGACGGCGCATGCTGCGGGCGGACCGTGCTGAGTGGAGATGCGATGGGCGACCTGGAGCCGTCGTGACCGGCATACGGCGACGGTGTCGCGCGCGCTTCGACCCTGCGCAACAGGTCGTGCACGCGGCTGTCGTGAGCGAGTGCGCTGTCGAGCACGACATTGACCGCCCCGCGCAGCAGCGCGTAGGGCTCCCACCCTGCCGGTGCGATGGTGCGCGCGGCGCGACGCTCGATGCCGTCCGCGATGGTTCCGGCCGCTTGCGCCGCCGAGATTCGCGTGTTCAACGGCCACGGCAGCAGGTCGTCCAGCTCACGGCCGAGTTCGTCGTGATCGAGAGTGTCGTGCGTCATCCGGGTGTCGACGATGCCGAAATAGGCGATGCCCGCCGAAGCGCCGAAGGGCGCCAGTTCCACACGCAACGCCCGACCCAGCTGTTCGACCGCGGCTTTGCTGATCATGTACGGGGCTCCCGCCATGCCGGGAGCGAACGCCGCGCACGACGACACCACGACCACATGACCTTCGGCGGCGACGACGTGGTCGAGCGCCGGGCGCACGGTGTTGAACACACCGGTGAGGTTGATGTCCATCACCCGGTCGAAGTCCGGCCCGTCGAGCGTGCGCACCGTCGCCGGGCGGGGCACCACGCCCGCATTGGCCACCACCACGTCCAAGCGTCCGAAATGGTCGGCGGCCCGGTCGATGACCGCCCGCATCGCCGAGCGGTCGGCGACGTCGGCGGCGATGGCGAGGGTTCGGTCGCCCAATGCGGCGGCTGCCGCGTCGACCGCGTCCCGGTCGAGATCCACCAGCACGACCGAGGCCTGCTTGCGGTGCAGTAGCGCCGCCAGTTCGCCGCCGATGCCGCGCCCCGCGCCGGTGATCAGCACGACCTTGCCCGCGACCGAATACCCGCGCCGCCCCCTGGCGATCCGGAGCATGTCGCCGATCATCGGATCACCTCGTAGGCAGCGGTGTCGAATCGGCTGGTGCGCTGCCGGTATTCGAAGCTCCAGTTCGGGTAGAGACCGGCATTGAGCCCGTCCGGCGTCTGGTAGTAGCTCTGGCATCCGCCCGTGAGCCATACCGTCGACGAACTACGGCGAGCCATCTCCGCGACGAAATCGGCCTGCGCTGCCGGTCGCACCTCGATCCGGCGTGTTCCGCGGGAGCGCGCGTCGCGCAATGCGTCGACGATGTAGGCGATCTGGGATTCGATCATGTAGATCGCGGACTGGTTACCGGCGGCGCCGAACGGACCGAGCGTGCAGAAGAAATTGGGGAACCCGGACAGCGCGACACCGAGATAGCTTTGCGGTCGTTCCCGATAAAGCTGCGCCAGCGTTCGCCCGTCGCGCCCGACGTAGCGCTCGTAGGCGGTCGGAATCGAGGTGAAACCGGTTCCGAAGATGAGGGTATCCACCGCGTGCTCACTGCCGTCGCGCAGCAGAATCGAGTGCGGCCGGATCTCGGCGATCGGCTGGGTGACCACGTCGACGTTCGGCTGGTCGAGTGCCGGTAGGTAGGTGTCGGAGAAGATCGCTCGTTTGCAGCCGATGACGTAGTCGGGGGTGAGCTTTTTGCGCAGGTCCCGGTCGCGGACCTGCCGCAGCAATTGCAGTCGGCCCAGCGCTTCGTACGGGTGCCGGAAGCGCTGATCGACCAGCGAGATGAGCCCGAAGGTCTCGATCGCCGCGTAGAACCCGCCGCGAATCGCCTGCTGCGCCAACGGGATACGGCGCAGCAGCCGTCGCTCGAGTTCGAGGGTGCGGCGATCCATGCGCGGGACGATCCAGGGGGCCGATCGCTGGAACAGCAGCAGCTGGGCCACCTTCGGCTGGATCTCCGGCACGAACTGCACCGCCGAGGCGCCGGTGCCGATCACCGCGACCCGCTCGCCGGTGAGATCGTGGTCGTGGTTCCAGTGCAGCGAATGGAAGGACGTGCCCGCGAAGGAATCGATGCCGGGCAGCCGGGGATACTTCGCCTCCGCGAAGAGCCCGGTGGCCGAGAGCAGGAAGTCCGCGGTCAGGGTGCCGCGCGAGGTCTCGATCCGCCAGAGCGAACCTTGCTCGTCCCACCGGGCGTCGAGCAGTTCGGCACCGAACCGGATGTGGCGGACGACGTCGTGCTCGATGGCCACCGAGCGGATGTAGTCGAGGATTTCGCGCTGCCGCCCATAGGTGCGCGACCACTCCGGATTGGGCGCGAAGGAATAGCTGTAGAGGTGGGACGGCACATCGCAGGCACAACCGGGATAGGTGTTGGCCCGCCAGGTGCCGCCGAGGTCGTCGGCGCGTTCGAGGACCACCAGATCGTCGAATCCGGCCTCGCGCAGTTTGATCGCCAGGCCGATGCCGCCCAGACCCGCGCCGACGATCGCGATAGGGGTGTGCTCGATCGGATCGGAGGTCACCGGCGCTTCCTTCCGTGCAGGACCGCGATGAGCAGGTCGACGACCGTGTCCACGCGGTGGTCGCGCCGGAACGAGGTGAGCGGCAATGGAGACGGGAAACGCTGGCGCGTGGTGGCTTTGGCGTAGGTGAATTCCTTCAGCCCGTCCGGCCCGTGCACGCGGCCGAATCCGGAGGCGCCGACGCCGCCGAGCGGCAGCGCGGGGATGGTGGCGTGCGCGACGAACGCGTTGATGGAGGTGCCGCCCGCCCGGATGCGGTCGGCGATGTCGCGCCCGTTGCGGCGGGCGAACACGGTGCCGCCCAGCCCGTAGGCGCAGCGGTTGACCAACTCGACGGCCTCGTCCATGTCCCTGACCTTGGTGACCGTCAGGGTGGGACCGAAGGTCTCCTCCGTCACCGCGGGCGCGTCCTCGGGGACGTCGACGAGGATGGTCGGCTGGACGAACTGGCGATCGATGGCATCCGGGCCGCCGAGCACCGCCCGGGCGCCACGTGCGACGGCGTCCTCGATGTGGCGGCGAATGATCGACAGTTGCTTCGGCATGGTGATCGGGCCGATCTTCGAATCCGCCCTCCCGGCGTCGATCTGTCCCGCCGCCGCAACCAGCTCGTCGAGGAAGTCGTCGTAGACGTCGGCGTGGACGTAGACGCGCTCCACCGCCAGACAGGTCTGCCCCGCGTTGGACAACCCGCCCCACACCGCCGCGTCGGCGGCGGCGGAGAGGTCGGCATCGACGTCGACGATCAACGCGTCCTTGCCGCCGCACTCCATCAGCACCGGCGTGAGGTTCTCCGCGCACGCCGCGAGGACGAGTTTGCCGGTGGCCGTGGATCCGGTGAACCCGATTTTGCCGACGCCGCTGCGGCACAGAGCGTTTCCGGTGTCGCCGAGCCCGGTGATCACTTGCAGCACCGGCTCGGCGGGCATGGTGCGTGCGAACGCCTCCGCGAGCCACAGCCCGACGCCGGGGGTGTACTCGCTGGGTTTGAACACCACCGCGTTCCCGGCGGCCAGCGCGAAGGAGATGGAGCCGAGCGGAGTGAAGACCGGGTAGTTCCACGGTCCGATCACCCCGACCACGCCGAGGGGAAGGTATTCGACCGTGGCCGCGTGGTTGAGCGTCAGCATGCTCGACGGCACGGAGCGACGGCCGAGCACTTTCCCGGCGTTGCGGGCCGCCCATCGCAGGTGTTCGAGGGCCATCGCGATCTCGAGTTTGGCGTCAGAGACCGGCTTGCCCATTTCCCGGTGGATGATCTGGGCCAGTTCGTCACGGCCGGTGGCGATCTCGGCGCGCCAGGCGTCCAGATGCCGAGCGCGTCCGGCGAAGCCCAGATCGCGCCACCAGGCCGCGGCCTCGTAGGCGGCGGCGACGGCGGTGTCCACGGCGTGGCGGTCGTGGACCGGGTAGGTTCCGACCACCTCGCCGGTGGCCGGATCGTGCACGTCGAAGGTCGACACGACCGACGGTGCGTGGTTGTTTGTGGAGACGCTCATCGGGTCGTCTCCCTCGATCGGCAACGCATAGACAACGCTGTCCCTTTCGTATGGCGGTCTCAGAGGTCGACGACGAGGTGTTCGCCCGCGGCGCGGGACACGCAGGCCAGCATCTGGTTCTCGCGTTCGGCCGCGGTGAGCACACGATCCCGGTGGTCCACGGCGCCGGAGACGACCGCGACTTTGCAGGTGCCGCAGAAACCCTGGCGGCAGGAGTAAGGAGTTTCCGGCAGTGCGCGGTGAATCGCGGTGAGCGCCGTTTCGTCGGCCGCGACCCGGACGGTGGTCCCCGTGCGCGCCAGAGTGAGGTCGAATTCCGCGCCGTCGACGACCGGGAGCGCGGAGAACCGTTCGGTGTGCAGCGAGGCCGCCGGGTTGAGTTCGAACAGGCACCGCTGCGCCGCCTCGAGCATCGGCGGCGGCCCGCACACGTACACCGCCGCACCGGGTTCTGCGCGCGCCAGCAGTGCGGCGACATGCGGAGGGCCGAATTCGTCGTCCGGCCTGACGTCGGCGCCGGGCAGGTCGGCCAGGAACGGCATGGTCTCGCGTGAGCGGCCGACGTACACCAGTCGCCCACGCGCGCCCGCGGCCTCGACCATCGGGATGATCGGGGTGATGCCGATGCCACCGGCCAGGAACAGATACGACGGCGCCTCGACGAAGGTGAACGCGTTGCGCGGCCCGCGAATGCGCAGATGGTCGCCGACTCGCAGCGAATGATGGATCTCGCGCGATCCGCCGCCCCCGTCGGGAATGAGCCGCACCGCGATGCGATACCGGAACCGGTCGTTCGGGTCGCCGCACAGCGAGTACTGGCGCTGCCGTCCCGAGGGCAAGAAGACATCCACGTGCGCGCCCGGCCGCCACGTGGGCAGCGGACTGCCATCGGCCGCGCGCAGTGTCAGGCTCACCACGTCGGCGGCTTCGCGTTCGATCCCGGCGATCGTGACGTCCGTATCGAAGCCCGTGCGGCGCACCGTGTTCGGGCGGGACAGGAGTGCGGCGGTGCGTCCGGTGACGAACACCTTCCGATAGATGTCCATGACATCGCCGATCAGGCGCAGTCCCCCGGGCGCCGAGCGCTCGGCCAGGGCGGGTGATCCGTTCATCGGTGCGCCGCCCGCGCGGCAGACGAGTGCGCCAGATAGCGCAGGGCCTTGTCCATCGGACCCAGCTGGGACGGATGGAAACCCGGCCGCAGGTACCGCGGCATCTCGGTGACGAAGACCGTCCACTTCGGGATGACGCCCCGCCGGGTCGCGCTCCAGAACTGCAGGCCCCAGAACCGGCCCTTCTGCGGCGACGGATCCTTCCGGTAGAGATAGGCGGTGGAGACGATGAACAGCGGCAGCAACGTCGCGCTGGCCAGGATCGCCGTGCGGGCTTTCCGTGCGTAGCTGCCGTCGATATGCATGAAAGCGTCGTAGACGACGCTGCGGTGCTCCACCTCTTCGGCGCCGTGCCACCGGACCAGGTCCAGCATCGCCGGATGCATGCCCTTCTCCTCGAGGATGTCCGCGTTGAGCAGCCATTCCCCGAGTACCGCTGTGTAGTGCTCCATGCCCGCGAACAGACCCAGCCGTTCCTTGAGCCACTCCTCCCGCGCCCGGCCGGTCAAGCCGTGGTCACCGAGGATGCGATCGACCAGCCAGGCGACTTTGCCGACGTAGGAATCGACGTCCAAGCCGATCGATCGCAGGTGGGCGCGCGCGGCTTCGTGACTGTTCGCGTGCATGGTCTCCTGCCCGATGAACCCCGTCACCTCCTCCCGCAATCGTTCGTCGTCGATGTGCGGCAGGGCTTCGGCCAGCGCCTGCGCCATGGCTCGTTCCCCTTCGGGCAGCACCAGGTGCATCACATTGACGATGTGGGTGGCCAAGGCCTCGCCCGGCACGTAGTGCATGGGCACGGAGTCGAAATCGAAATGGACGTCGCGCGCATGGATGGCATGCGCTTCGTCGCGATACCGGCGCTGCGTCGCGCCTGCCTGCTCAGCCATGACCCGACCGTACAGAACAACAAATCTCATTGCAATGTTGCAGCAACAACTCGGGCTGAATGTTGCACGATGGATTCGTTTTGCTAGCGTTGGCCCATGCCCACCGCGTCGAAGGCCACTGCGAGCAGCGAGAATGTCGCCGGTACCCTCGTCACCCGGATCTTGGACGCGGCTCTGGTCCTCTTCGAGCAGGTCGGCGTCAAGAAGACGACGATCGAGGAAGTGGCGCGGAAGGCGGGCGTCGACCGGGTGACGGTCTATCGCCATGTCGGTGGCCGCGACGATTTGGTGCAAGCCGTGATCAGCCGGGAGGTGGCCGCGGTGCTCTCCGAGATCACCGAGATCGCCGACCGGCACGACGAGCTCGGCGATCTGGTCGCCGACATCTTCGTCACCGTGATCACCCGCTGGCGCACGAATCCGCTGGTGGACCGCATGCTGGCGCTGGAACCGGCGCGCGTTGTCCTGAAACTCACCGTCGATGGCGCGGTCCCGTTCGCGATGTCCGTCCACGCGACGGTCACCGCGCTCGAGCGTGCTGTCGAACGGGGAATTCTGCCGCCCGCAACGGATCTGACTACTCGTGCGGAAATCGTGTGCCGGATCGTCCACTCGCTGATCCTCGCGCCGCACGGACTCACCGAACTCCGGACCGACGGGCAACTCGACGATTTCGCGCGCACATACCTGGTACCGGTGGTGGCCGGACCGAACGTCGCGCCCAGCTGACGCCGGACGCACCGGGCCGGTCGCTCCGTGGAATGCCGCGCGCGGATGTCCAACGGGCGAACGCTCGGTGGTACCGCGGCAACCGCATTCGCCTGCTTGTAGGGTGTGCCCGGAGCCGGGAGAGTATCCGGCGCAGGCGCGGAGGAAGGAACGGAAAACCGCTGCGCCGCAATTCATCAGAAGACGCCTTTGTTCACTTAGCGATCCCGGATGTGCCGTTGAGCAGCGCCACGTCGAATCCGGCGCGTTCGGCGAAACGGTCCTCGGCATCTGCCGCGCTCTCGTCGCGACGGGACGCTCGGCCGTACCGGCGACAAGGCCCGGCTAATAGCGGAGAGTGTGCTATTTGACGGGCGATCGATCTCGAATGACCGCGTGGTGAGGGGTGCCCGCGGCCGTCAGCGGATCGTCGAACATCGTCCCGTTGATCATGTGATGCGCGGTGTTTCACTGTGGCCCCGTACTTCTGGCATATGGATCCCAGCAGTCAACCGCTGGATGTCTTTCCATCCAGAAGCCTTCAGCCAACGAAGAGATGAGGGTAGCTGCATGTTGACTGTGTGATGATGAAGGAGGAGGGGTGGCGATCGCGATGACCTACAAGGTGGCTGTCGTCGGAGCGGGTTTCGGCGGCATCGGGATGGGAGTCGGATTGCGGCGAGCCGGGATCACGGATTTCGTGATCTTCGAGCGGGGCGGCGATGTCGGCGGGGTTTGGCGAGACAACACCTATCCGGGCTGCTCCTGTGATGTGCCGTCCCACTTGTATTCGTTCTCGTTCGCGCCCTACCGAAGTCGGCGCATCCGATATCCGCGCCAGGCGGAGATCCTGGAGTATCTGCGCCGGGTCGCCGCCGACCACGGTTTGGTTCCGCATCTGCGATTGGGCACCGAGATCAGGGAAGCCAGGTATCTGGAAACCGAGGGCGGGTGGGAACTGACCACGTCCGACGGGCGGCGTGCGGTCGCCGAGGTGGTGATCTTCGCCGTGGGCCAGCTGCACCGGCCGAGCATTCCCGATCTCGCGGGCCGGTCGGATTTCGCCGGACCGTCGTTCCATTCCGCGCGCTGGGACCACGACCAGGACCTGCGCGGCAGGGACGTGGCGGTGATCGGCACCGGCTCCAGCGCGGCACAGATGTTGCCGACACTGGCCAGGAAAGCCCGGCGGGTCCGCGTCTTCCAGCGCACACCGCACTGGGTACTGCCCAAACCACCCGCCGACTTCGGGCCGCTCGCTCGAACGGCGCTGCGGCTGCCCGGCGCTCACCATCTCTTTCGCCGAGTCCTGTACTACGGCTCCGATGCCGTGCTCGCGCCGATCATGCGCCGAGGTTGGTCGGCGCGGCCCGCCGAATGGGCTGCCCGGCGGTACCTGCACAGCCGGATCGCGGACCCGCGGCTGCGGGCGAAACTCACCCCCGACTATCCGATCGGGGGCAAGCGCATCATCTTCGACAGCCACTACTATTCGGCCTTGGCCCGCGAGAACGTCGAGCTGATCACCGCCCCGATCGCCCGGATCACCCGCGACGGACTGCGCACCGCCGATGGTGCACACCATGCCGCGGATGTGATCATCTACGCCACCGGTTTCCGTGCTCCGGAGTTCCTGGTCCCGATCACCGTGCGTGGACGCGGGGGCGTGGTGCTGCACGACCAGTGGCGTTCCGGAGCGACCGCGCTACTGGGCATGGCGGTTCCCGGCTATCCGAATGCCTTCCTGATCGCCGGGCCGAACAGTTTCAACCCCGCGGGCAGCAATCCGGGAATGAAGGAGTGTCAGGTGGACTACATCGTCCGTTGCCTGCACTGGCGTGACCGGATCGGCGCGTCCGCCATCGAGGTCAGGGAAACCGCGATGCGGGCACATCAGCAGTGGCTCGAGCAAGCGGTCACCAAGACGGTGTGGCCCGCGATGAGACCGAACTGCTGGTACAAACACGCCAGCGGGCGCGTCACCAACCCGTGGCCCGCCTCGGCGCGTGCCTTCGATCGCGCATTACGGCGACCGCCGTCCGAATCGTTCCGTGCGGTTCCCCCCGATCCGGCGAACCCGGCAGATCCGGCCGCATCGGAACCGGCCGCCGGAATCCACTCCGAGTGACAATGCCCGGCCGAGCCGTATTTCGTTGCTACTCGGATGTTTCCGGTCGCTGGGCCGAATTCGCACCCGAGATCGGTTCATAGAGGGCGATGTGCCAGGCGGAGCCGGGCGTCGGCCGTATCACGGCGCGGCGTTCGTGCGGTCCGATGACCGGCTGCGCGGCTTCGAAACCTCCGGCGCGCAGCCGGTTCAACGCGGCATCCAGGTCGTCCACCTTGATCGCGAGGAACGGGCTGTCGTCGTCGCGGTCGGTGCCCGCGAGCATCACGCGGACGCCATCGCTGTCGAACTGGGCCCAGCGGTCGCCGTCGACGACGGTGGGTTCGGTCGCGAGGACGGCGGCCAGCAGTGCCACCGTGGCGGGCAGGTCGTCGGTGGGGTAGGCGGGGCCGATCCGTTGGATCGTCATGGGTGGGTCCTAACAGTGCGTGGTGCGGGCTCGTTCAGGAACGCCGCTCGGCGTGGGCGGCGCGTACGACCTCGTAGGTGGCGGTGTTGGCCCGGACCGCCTCGGGCAGCTCGTCGGCCATGCTCAGGAAGCCGTGGAACATGCCGTCGCAGCGGTGGATCGCCGCCGGGACTCCGGCTTGCCGCAGCCGCTGTCCGTAGTCCTCGCCCTCGTCGCGAAGCGGATCGAACTCGGCGGTGACGATGTGTGCGGGCGGGAGCCCGGACAGGTCGGCGGTGAGTGGGTTGGCGTACGGATCGGCGCCGTCGTGGGAGCCCAGGTACTGACGCCAATACCAGCGCAGGTGGGCGGCGGTGGTGAAATAGCCGTCCGCGTTCTGGCGGTAGGACGCCGTGGCGCAGGCCGGATCGAGCATAGGATACAGCAGCAGTTGCCGGGCGATCTCGGGGCCGCCTCGATCGCGTGCCATCAACGTGCTCACCGCGGCGAGGTTGCCGCCCGCGCTGTCCCCGGCCACGACGAGGCAGGCGGGATCGCCGCCCAGCGTTTCGGCGTGGTCGGCGACCCAGCGCAGCGCCGCGTACGCGTCCTCGGCCGCCGCGGGGAACCGGTGCTCGGGCGCCTGCCGGTAGTCCACCGACACCACGATCGCCTCCGCCCCGACGGCCATGGCCCGGCAGAACCGGTCATGGCTGTCGAGGCTGCAGATCACGAATCCGCCGCCGTGGCAGAAGATCACGATCGGAGGCGGTTGCACCGCCGCGGCGGGACGATAGATGCGGACCCGGATCTCGGGTGCGCCCGGCGGGCCGGGAACCAGTCGATCCCACACCTCGGCGACGGGTATCGGATCGACGAGGGGCGCGGGGCGGGCGGCGAGCAGCCGCCGCGCCTCGGCGGCGTCGAGCACTTCGGTCCCCAATTTCGGGAACGCGGCGCCCGCGGCCTCGACGATCGCCCGCGCCTGTGGTGTCAGCGGCATCGCGGCTCGCTCCTTTCGCTACTGCTCGAGGTCCGGTGGCAGGAACTTGCCCGCCGCCAGGCCGCCGTCGATCGTCACCTCGGCGCCGGTGATGTAGGCCGAGGCATCGGAGGCCAGGAACGCGACCAGTTCGGCGACCTCCTCCGGCGCGCCGGTGCGTTGCAGCGGCAGGGACGGGAAGCTGCCGGGGCCGGTGGTCAGGTACGGGACCATCGGCGTCGCGATCGGGCCAGGATGCACCGAGTTGACCCGGATTCCGGCCGGACCCAGCTCGAGCGCGGCGGTCTTGGTCAGCCCGCGCAGTCCCCACTTCGAGGAGCCGTAGGCGGAGTGGCCCATCAGTCCCTCGAGGCCCGCCTGCGAGGAGATGTTGACGATCGAGCCGCCGCCCGCCCGCGTCATCGGCCCGATCGTCGCCTGGATGCCGCGGAACGGGCCGACCAGATTCACGCGCAGGATTCGCTCCAACTCCTCCGGCGCGGTGTCGGTCAGCGGCTTCGCGGTGTAGATGGCGGCGTTGTTCACCAGGACGTCCAGCTTGCCGAACGCCGAAACGGCCGTGCCGACGGCGGCCTCCCAGCCGTCATCGCTGCCGACGTCGTGCCGGACGAAACGCGTGGCGGCGCCCAATGATTCGGCCAGTTGCGTGCCTTCGGCTTCCAGCACGTCGGTGATCACCACGCGGGCGCCGCGCTCCACGAACAGCCGCGCCTCGGCGGCGCCCTGTCCCCGGGCGGCGCCGGTGATCAGGGCGACCTTCCCACTCAGGTCAACCATGTCGAACTCCTCGATGTCGTGGCGGGTCAGCTGTTGCGGAAGTGGGGGATGACCTTCTCGCCCCAGTGCCGGATGGTTTCCAGGCAGGCCTCCTGCGGCACGGTGCCCATCTGGATGAGGCAGAGGATCTCGTCGGCGCCCGCGGCCTGCAGACGCTCGACGTAGGCGATGGCGTCCTCGGGGCTGCCGTAGGCGTGCTCGACGTTGAAGACCGAGGTGGCGCCGGTCTTCACGGGGATCTTGGCCTCGTGCAGGTAGGCCACGTGGTCGTCGGCGGCCTGCTTGATGGCGGCGACTTCGTCCGCGTTCGGGTCCACGGCCTCGTCGGGAGCCGGACCCGCGCCGTAGTAGTGCTTAATGGACTGGGCGAAGAAGCGCTGTCCGCGGGCGCCGATCTGCTGGGCCTTCTCCCGGTCGTCGAGGACGATGGTGGGGCACAGCGCCGCGAAATGATCGTTCACGACGGTCGAGACGAAACGCTCACCGGTGCGCGCTGCGATCGCCTCGTCATAGGTGCGCCGGAGTTCGGCGATCTCCTCCACGCCGGCGAAACCCAGCACGAGCGCGCCGATTCCGTAGTCGGCGGCCATCTTCAGCGTGTCCTTCTTGGTGCACGCCATGAACAGCGGCGGATGCGGCAACTGTTGCGGCCGCGGCAGCAGCGAATGCGGCGAGACCTGCAAGAGTTCGCCGTTGTACTCGAATTCGGCTTCGGGATCCTGCCATGCCTTGCCGATCATGCGCAGCGACTCCTCGACCTCCTGGTAGGTGCGCTCGGGGTCGACACCGCACATGGAGGTCTCCACCGACGTCGCGCCGCGGCCCGCGCCGAGGTTGAGCCGGCCGCCGGACAGTACGTCGAGCATCGCGGCGCGTTCGGCCGCCCGCACGGGGTGGTTGAAGTTGAACGGCATGCACACCACGCCGTGCCCGATCCGGATCCGTTCGGTCTTGGCGGCCACCCAGGTCAGGAAGACCTCAGGGGCGCTCATGTGCGCGTACCACTTCAAGCCGTGGTGCTCGACCGCCCAGACGGTGTCGAATCCCATCTCGTCGGCGAGTACCGCCTGCTCGACACAGTCGCGCAGCACCTGGTGCTCATGCTCGCGCGAGGGGTTGGCCATCTGGGCCTCGAAGATCATCGAGAACTTCATCCGGTCTCCTTCTCGATCGCCCGATCGGGCGTTTCCGGTTTCGTCGGGGTGCTTCGTCCCGCTGCGGGACAGTCGGAAGCTGTATGCCTAATCGAAATATGACCGCTGGAACTTCTCAGGTCAGGAGCTAGTCCCGCTGGCCGGGACCGTCCGGTGCCCGCGCCCCGGTGGGCGACCTAGCGTCGGTGCGCAAGGGACGGTCAGAGAGGACGGAAATCGGTGGGACAACTCGACGGCAAGGTGGCGCTGGTCACCGGCGGGGCGCGCGGGATGGGCGCCGAGCACGTACGGCAGTTCGTGGCCGAGGGCGCGCGGGTGGTGTTCGGTGACGTGCTGGATCACGAGGGAACGGCGCTGGCCGCGGAACTGGGTGACGCCGCGCGGTACGTACACCACGATGTAACCAGCGAGGCCGATTGGTCCGCCGCGGTGTTGGAGGCGGTCGGCCACTACGGGCGGCTGGACGCGGTGGTGAACAACGCGGGCATCCTGCGGTTCGTCCCGATCGCCGAAATGGCTCTGGCGGATTTCACCGCGATCATGTCGGTCAACGTGACCGGCACCTGGTTGGGCATCAAGACCGCCGCACCGGCGCTCGCCGAGACCGGAGGCGGTGCGGTCGTGAACGTCTCCTCGGTGGAGGGGTTCGTCGGCGCCGCAGGCCTGTCCGCCTACAGCGCGAGCAAGTTCGCGATCCGCGGCATCACCAAGTCCGCCGCCCGCGAGCTCGGCCACTTGGGTATCCGGGTCAACTCGCTGCACCCGGGCGGCATCGCCACGCCCATGACCGCGGCGGTGTCCGGTGCGTCCGGCGTCGACGGCGACGGCTTCTTCGCGAGCCTGCCGATCCCGCGCTGGGGGCAGCCCGTCGAGGTCTCCCATGTGGCGGTGTTCCTGGCTTCGGACGCGGCGAGTTATTGCACCGGAGGCGAATTCGTGGTCGACGGCGGCATGCTCACCGGCTGCGGGTACTGACGGGAAGCGACGCGATGACTCAGGAATTCGAATTCGACGTGGTGGTAGTCGGTTCCGGCGCCGCCGGCATGACCGCCGCCCTGACGGCCGCCTACCGTGGACTTTCGGTGACGCTGATCGAGAAAGGCCGAGCGTTCGGCGGCTCCACGGCACGGTCCGGCGGCGGCATCTGGATTCCCAACAACCCGGTACTGCAGAGCGAAGACGTGCCCGACAGCCCGGAACTGGCCCGCACCTATCTCGCGGCAGTGGTGGGCGATCGGGTGCCGGAGGCCAGGCAGCGGGCGTTTCTCGAGCGCGGACCGGAGATGATGCGCTACCTCGGCGCTCGTAGCAAATATTGGGAATTCGTCTACGACCGCGGCTATTCCGACTACCACCCCGAGTTCCCCGGTGGTCTCGCCCAGGGACGCAGCATCGAGCCCGCCCCGCTGGACGGACGGCTGCTCGGCGGCGACCTGCACAAGATCAACCAGCCGACCATGTCCGGTCCCAAGGGCATCGCCTTCACCGTCAGCGACTTCCACGATCTGAACATGATCGCCCGCACCTGGGCCGGGAAACGCACCGCGATCAAGGTCGGTATCCAAGCGGTGGGGAACAAGCTGCGCGGACGGCTGCCGCTGAGCCTGGGCAAGGCGCTCGCGGCCCGGCTGTGGCTGTCGCTGCGCGACGCCGGGGTGCCGGTGTGGCTGAACACGCCGCTGACCGAACTGATCACCGAGGGCAACGCGGTGGTCGGCGTACGCGCCGAGCGCGACGGGACGCCGGTGGTGATCAAGGCGCGCCGCGGCGTGGTGCTGGCGGCGGGCGGCTTCGAGCACAACCTGGAGATGCGTCGGCAGTACATGAGCGGCCCCCAATCCACCGAATGGACGGTCGGCGCCACCGAGAACGTCGGTGAGGGCATCGTCGCGGGCCAGAAGG
Organism: Nocardia sp. NPDC004260; assembly: GCF_053603155.1. Taxonomy (NCBI): domain Bacteria; kingdom Bacillati; phylum Actinomycetota; class Actinomycetes; order Mycobacteriales; family Nocardiaceae; genus Nocardia; species Nocardia sp. NPDC004260. The sequence continues at coordinate 44,875 of NZ_JBSGEZ010000052.1, forward strand.
CCGGTGGCGCGGTCGATCTCATGGACGACGCCTGGTGGGGGCCGTCCGTGCGCAATCCCGACGGGCCGCCGTTCTTCTGCCTGGCCGAGCGCTCCCAGCCCGGCGGCATCATGGTGAACCACGCGGGCGAGCGGTTCGTCAACGAATCGGCGCCCTACGTGAACGTCGTGCACAAGATGTACGAGCAGGAAGCGGCGGGCGTCGGGCACATCCCCGCGTACTTCATCATGGACCAGCGGTTCCGGGACCGGTACCTGTTCCTCGGCAACTTCCCCAAGCGTCCGCTTCCGCAGAAGTACCTGGATGCCGGGATCATCCGGCAGGCAGACACTTTGGCCGAGCTCGCGGCGAAGATCGGCGTGCCGCCCGCGGCGCTCACCGCGACGGTGGAGCGGTTCAACGGATTCGCCCGCGCCGGTCGTGACGAAGACTTCCGCCGTGGTGATTCCGCGTACGACCGCTATTACGGCGACCCGACCGTGCGCCCGAATCCGTGCCTGGGACCGATCGAGCAGGGCCCCTTCTACGCCGTCGAGATGGTGCCGGGCGATCTGGGCACCAAGGGCGGTCTGGTCACCGACGAGCACGCGCGCGTCCTCGACAGCGACGACCAGCCCATCCCCGGCCTGTACGCGGCGGGGAACAACTCGGCCTCGGTGATGGGCAACGACTACGCGGGCGCGGGCGCGACCATCGGTCCCGCCATGGTGTTCGGCTACATCGCGGCCGGTCATATCGCGGGAAACCAGCCGGGAACGACCGAACAGCGAGCGCGGACATCGGAAGGAGCGCGTTGATGGGACGCGTCGAGGGTAAGAACGTGATCGTCACCGGCGGCGCCCGGGGAATGGGTGCGGCCTTCGCGCGGCGGCTGGTCGCCGAGGGCGCCAGGGTGGTGATCAGCGACGTCCTGGTGGACGATGGCGTGGCTCTGGCCGCCGAGTTGGGCGACGCGGCGACCTTCCTCCCGCTCGACGTCACCGACGAGTCGGCCTGGAACGACGTGGTCACCTACACCGAGAAGGTCTTCGGGCCGGTCTCGGGCCTGGTCAACAACGCGGGGATCGTTCATGTCGATCCGATCGAGAAGCTGTCGGAAGCCGATTTCCGCAAGGTGATCGACGTCAACCAGGTCGGGGTCTTCCTCGGCATGAAGGCGGTGCTGGGGTCGATGCGCCGGGCCGGAGGCGGCTCCATCGTGAACATCTCCTCGATCGGCGGCATCATCGCCTTCTCGAACATCCTCGGCTACACCGCGTCCAAATGGGCCGTGCGCGGCATGACCAAGACCGCCGCGCAGGAGTTCGCCGCCGACGACATCCGCGTCAACTCGGTGCATCCCGGCGTCGTGGTCACCGAGATGACCGCGGATTCCGCACGCTCACAGGGCATGTCGGGCAACCAGCCGATCCGCAGGCCCGGCCGTCCCGAGGAGCTGGCGAACCTGGTGCTGTTCCTGATCAGCGACGAGTCGAGCTTCAGCACCGGCTCGGAATTCGTGGCGGACGGCGGCTACACGTGCCTGTGAGGACTTCCGGCAGGGCAAACCGGCGGGCCGACCGCCGAGCGAGACAAGGAAATCGACCGTGAAGAATTTCGAGGGCAGGACCGCGGTGATCACCGGCGCGGGCGCGGGCATCGGCCGGGCGTTGGCGGTCGAACTCGCCCGCCGCGGCGCTCGGCTGGCGCTGTCGGGCCGCAACGTGGAGAACGTCGCCGAGACCGCGGCGCTGTGTAGCAAGGAAGGCGCGCAAGCCCGCGCGTACAAGCTGGACGTGACGGACCGGGCGGCGGTGTACCGCCACGCCGACGAGGTCGCCGAGGACTTCGGCGGGATCAATCTGGTGGTCAACAACGCCGGAGTCTCGCTGACCGCGAACGTGGAAGAACTCAGCTGGGGCGACTTCGAATGGATCGTCGGCATCAACTTCTGGGGCGTGGCCTACGGCACGAAGGCGTTCCTGCCTCATGTCATCGCCTCCGGTGACGGCCATATCGCGAACGTGTCGAGCATGTTCGGCCTCGCCGCCTGCCCCAGCCAGGGCGCCTACAGTGCGACGAAATTCGCCATTCGCGCCTTCACCGACGCGCTGCGGCAGGAGATGAACATCGCCGGGCACGCGGTGGGCGTCAGCAGCGTGCATCCGGGCATGATCAAGACCGAGATCGCCTGGAAGGCGCGGGCGGGCGGCGATCGCGATCGCGACGCGCTGGCCGCCAACTTCGACCGCCTGGCCAAGACCACCCCCGAGCACGCCGCGCGGGTCATCGTGAGCGGTATCCGCAAGAACAAGGCGAAGATCTTGATCGGCGCGGACGCCCACGTCATCGACTGGCTGCCCCGCCTTTTCGGCGCCGGTTATCAGAAGATCCTCACCGCCCAGATGAAGAACGAGGTCGCCTGACAGTGTGTCCGGCGGTGGTCCACCACCGTCGGACACACTCAGTCGTCGTCCTCGATCAGCAACAGACAACTCGCCTCCAGGTGCACGATGCACTCGTCCGGGCGATGCAGGCGGTGGATGTACCGCAGCTCACGTGCGCGTTCGTGGGTCAGGTCCAGTAGGTGCACCCGACACATGAACTCGGCAAGCATGCCGTCTGCTTGGACAAAGACTCTATGGTGCAGATGATCCGGCGATGCCACGATGACGCTCCTGCTTGCGGTGCCATAGTTCGTGAAGAAGGGCAGCGGTGCGTTTTCGGTCGTCCAGACGCTGGACGACATGGTGATGTCCCGTCCGCATTCGGATGCATGGCGACACTCCACGACTGAGTGACGACCAGGGGTCAGTCCCACAACTCGGCGCACGGCAGCGGCGGTAGGTTGCTACTCACGTCGGCATCGACCGTGACAACGAGCTCTCGGTAGCCCTGTGCCAGTGCGTCTGCGACGCTCTGTGCTTGTTCGGCACCGGCCTGGTAATCCAGCGTCAAGACGCCGATCTCGATGTGGAGGTGGCGGACGCGCCGGAAAGAGCGAGATGCCGCATGGCGGGTCACTGCGACGGGACTACCCGGACGGCCGCGTTCGATGCCCGCAGGGTATTTGATTCGCAGGGATACTTCCGGTTCGGCAAGCCTCGTGGGAATGCGTCGACGTGCGCGTCCGGTCGATGATGCGGGGGATGTGCGGGTGCACGGTGTGCTTCGAGCCGAGTCAACATGGCAAGTTGGTGGATCGCGAGGGTCATATAGGGCATCGGGCCAGCGCCTTCCTGTCGCGCATCATCGGTTGGGGAGCGCCCGATACCAAGGGCTTTCGCCACCCGCTCCGGCTCACCGGAGTAGGTGCGCCGCCCTGGGGGATACGGCGTCGGCTTGGTACCGGGCACGGGTCCAACAATGCCCATGTGGCCCTTTTCGGCGCGATCGCGTAATGGTTGGGTATTGTCCGGTCATCGGGGTACTTACCAGGTCATACTGCGTTTAGTGCGGCCGGGATACGACGGACTCGTTGGTATGCGCAGCAAGTAGTCCACCGACTCAGAAGCTGGCGGCCCCCTGGGACGACCGCGTGCGCTACGCTACCGTGAGCTTTTTGCCCAGGTCAGGCGACGTAACGTAGGTGGGGCGATGGTCAGGGGTTGGCAATGGACCGGATTCGAGGCGGCGGCGCTCCAAGAGGCGATGCGGCGATCGGTACGTGACTTCGCAGTACTGCTCGGAGTCGAAACTACGACAGTTGTGAACTGGCGCTCTGGTCTGAGCGCTGTGCGGCCGCGCTCGAATACCCAGGCAATGCTGGACACGACTCTGGACCAACGGGCCACAGTCGATGATCGTGCCCGGTTCGAGCAGATCCTCAGCGAAGGGGAAGCAGCTTGGCGTGAACGGCACCCGGTGACACCGCGCAGAGAGGCGAAGGACGATTCGGGTACGGGTCTGCTCGAAACCTCTGCGGCCCGGTCCAGCGGAACCCTGGCTGCCTCATCTTCGAGTCGTAAGGCGCGGGCTACTGTGGATCGTGGCCACGCCGCCGGGCTCGGCGGTGACTACCCCACGGAGATTACGGACATGAACCGGCGCGAGTTGCTGCGGCTACTGAGTATCGCCACAACTACGCTCCCAGCTCCAGGAGCCCTCGACTGGGATCGGGTGCACTTCGCCGTAGCGTCTGGCCGGGTGGACACGACCGTCCTTGATCAGTACGGCCGCTTGAATCAGATGCTATGGAAGAGCTATGGGCAGGCGGAGACGAAGGCTGCGGTCTTCGTCGCAGCGCGTGAGCACTTGGCGGTCCTCATCGAGAGTCTTCGCAGTTCCAGGAGCGCAGAGCTGCGACGTCGTCAGCTCCAACTGATCGCTGATGCGCTTCAGTTGACCGGCGAAATTCTCCTGGACAGCAACCACTTCGCCGAGGCTGCCCACTGCTACGCCCTGTCGGGTACATTCGCGGCCGCCGCTCGTGCGTTCGACCTATGGGCCTGCGCCTTAACGCGACACGCTTACGTCGGCGTCATCGACAATCGCTTCGGTGACGCGTTGCCACTGGTGGAGGAGGCGGCCGGGGTTGCTCGCCGTGGCGATAGTCTGCTGCCAACGCGCTATTGGGTCGAGAGTGTCCGTGCACAGGTCGAAGCAGGCCTCGACAATGCCAGTGAATGCGAGCGGTCGTTCGACGCCGCCCGAGGCGTACTCGGCTTGGGCGAGACGCCCTCGCTGGGCTGGCTGCGATTCTCCGGGGCGCGTATCGACGAGGAAATAGCCAGCTGCCTTATTCGACTTCGTCAACCAGAGTCGGCTGAACGCATCTTGACGGCACTGTTGGATCGTCCCCTGTCAACTCGTCGCCGTGCCAGCGTCTTGGTCGACCTCGCCGCAGCGGGGGCACTAAGAGACGATCCGATCCAGGCGGTGTGGTACGGCGGCACGGCAGTCGACATCGCCCGCCGAACCCGTTCCGGGTACCTCGAGCGACGCCTGAACCAGTTGCGGCCGCATCTGGTTGGCATGCGAGGCGATCGTCATGTGGCGCATCTCGAGCACCGGATCACTACGCTGGCCACGTCGACCGCACATTGATGAGGAGCACTGTGAGCAATGACGACGACCACGGCGGCAGGGTCTTCCGCGAAGCCTGGATCGCCGGCGTCACCGCCTACTATCCAGGTACGCCGAAAGGCAGTTACATCGCGCCTTGGGAGGACATGCCCGAGTGGGAGCGGGCCAGTGCGGCGGCGGTCTACGGTCAGGTGGTCGCCTTCCTCGAACTCACGCGGAACGCGGCAGCTCGCCTGAGTCCGGAGCTGAAAGGGCAATTCGTGGCGATCTGCTGGATCGGTCAGATCTTGGCGCGAATACCGGATCCGAAGCCTGGCTATATCGCGCCGTGGGAGCAGTTGCCCGATTGGCAGAAGAAGACCGATATCGGGATTTTCGAGGCAATTGAGCGCCAAGTGGAAGTGTCCGGATCCACCGCCGCCTCATAGCAGGTGCCGTGAAGTGCTCAGGACAGGGCCCCCTGCGAGCGTAGGACGCGTTTGAGGACTTTGCCGCTGGCGTTTCGAGGTAGTGCGGCTACGACCTCGATGTGGCGGGGGATCTTGTATCCGGCCATGCGGGTGCGGGTCCACGTGAGGATCTCTGTGGGGTCGATTTCGGTGCGGCCGTTGGGGACGACGTAGGCGTGGGCGGCTTCGCCGAGACGAGCGTCGGGGACGCCGACTACCGCGGCCTCGGATATATCGGGGTGGGTGCGGAGGATTCGCTCGATCTCGGCGGGGTGGACGGTGAATCCGCCAACGATGAACATGTCCGTCTGGCGGCCGGTGATGCGGAGGTAACCATCGGTGTCGAGGGTGCCGATGTCGCCGGTGTGCAACCAGCCGCCGGAATCGATGGCGGACCGTGTGGCCGCGGGGTCGTCGAGGTAACCGTGCATCACGGTGGGGCCGGAGATCACGATCTCGCCGGGCGCTCCGACCGGTACCGGTCGTCCGGAATCGTCCACGACCCGAATGTGGACGCCGGGCAATGCCTTTCCTACGGTCTCGGCGAGGAGTCCGGCGGGGGTGTCGGGGGTGCAGACCGTGGCGACGCCCGTGGATTCGGTCAACCCGTACCCGGTGAAGACCTGTTCGGCGCCCAGTTCGCGGCGGATCCGCTCCACCGATTCGGTCGGCACACTCGAACCGCCCGTGCCCGCCAGGCGCAGCGAACTCAGATCGCGGCCGACCAGACCGCCGTGCGCGAGCAGGTCGTGGAAGAGGGTCGGAGGGCCGGTCAGCACGGTGATCCGCCGTCGCTCGATCACATCGAACACTTGCTCCGGCTCGAATCGGTCCATCGGCGCCATCGTGGCGCCCCGCAGCAGGCACGCGATGATCCCTGCCTTGTAACCGAAGGTGTGCGAGAAAGGGTTGACCAGCAGATATCTGTCGTCGCCGGACAGGGTGACCGCATCGGCCCAGTGGCTGAACGCCTCGATCGTCTGCCGGTGGGTGGACGGCACGCCTTTCGGCACTCCGGTGGTACCGGAGGTGAAAAGGATGTCGGAGACCGAATCCGGGTGTACGGACCGGCTCCGGGCACATGCCTCTGCGACGGATACTTCGTCGCCGAGCGCAAGAAAACGCGACCACGAGGAATCCTCGGACGCCTCGTCGAGCAGGACGGTGGTCCGCAACTCCGGTAGCGGGCGCCCGGCCTGACGCAGCATTTCCGGGTAATCGACGCCGAGGAATGCACCCACGGTCAGGAGCATGCGGCAGCGGCTGCGCGCGAGGATGTCGGCGGCCTCTGGACCGCGCAGGCGGGTACCGATGGGCACGAGCGTCGCGCCCGCGCCGAGCACGCCGAGCGCGGCGACTATCCATCGCGGGGTGTTGGGCGCCCAGATCGCCACCCGGTCACCGGGCCGCATCGATCGCGCCAGCACCGCCCGGGTGACGCGCTGCGCCGCCGCAGCGAGTTCGGCGTAGGTCAGCTGCCCCTGCGGCGTGATCACCGCGAACCGCGCGCCGTCCCGGCGTGCCCGGTCGGCGAGCACTGCCGGAATCGTCGCGGAGTCGTGCTGTGGACGGTCGGGCGCGGCAGCCGATTGTGATCCGAGCCCACCGGCCGCTCGCCGTCGATCCATGCTCTGATCGTGCCGCACCGGCAACTCGACACGGTCCGATCGCGGCGGGACATCCCGCTGACCGGGAACCTGATTCCGGTCGAGAGATCGCGCGGCGCCGCCCCGCGCGGGTATCGGCACCGGCGCTGCGCGCCGAGGGCGACGCCCGGCAGCTTCGGACAGCGTGCCGGCCGGCTCGTGCGGTGCCGGTCGTCCTGCTCAGCGGGACCACGGGTACGGCAGGTGACCGGCGGCACGGCAGGCTCGAATCGAGCGACAGGTGTGCGCCGCGGTTCGCGCCGGGCACGGTCCGTCGCAAGAGATGCGAATCGCGCTGGAGCGCAGCACGTTCGGTGATTGCTAAGGAGTGACATGACGGCCGGAGCAGAGCTAGTGGAGCGAAACGACGAGGCAGCGGGCGCGGGGCCGGTCGTCGAACTCGACGGCGCCTGTCCGCTGTCCCGGGACCGTATCGGCGGGAAGGCGTGGAGCGTCAACCGCATGCGCGCGCTCGGCCTGTCGGTGCCGCCCGCGTTCGTCATCACCATCGAAGGCTGGGCCGACTTCTCGGCGCGCGGGGAGATCGGCGAGGACATCTGGCACGGTGTCCGAGCGGGCATCGCCGCCCTGGAGCGCGGCACCGGACGTGTTTTCGGCTCCGGCACCCGTCCGCTACTGGTATCGGTCCGCTCGGGCGCCGCGGTGAGCATGCCCGGGATGATGGACACAGTGCTGAACCTCGGCATGAACGAGGCGGTGGCGCGAGCGCTGGCGGCGGAGACCGGGAACCCGGGCTACGCGGCCGACACCCGGGAGCGGTTCCGCACCCAATACCGCGAGACCGTACTGGGTGACCCCGCCGGTGCGGTGCCGGAGGATCCCTGGGAGCAGCTGCGGGCGGCCATCAGCGCGGTGTTCCGGTCCTGGGATTCGCCTCGGGCGCAGACGTATCGACGCAATCGCGGCGTGCCGGGAACCTTGGGCACCGCCGTCACCGTCCAAGCCATGGTCTTCGGCAACCTCGATGACAAGTCCGGCACCGGCGTGCTGTTCAGCCGCAACCCGAACACCGGGGAACGGGCGCTGTTCGGCGAATGGCTGGTCGGCGGGCAGGGGGAGGACGTGGTGTCCGGCCGGACCACTCCGCGACCGCTCGACGAACTGGCGACGTTGCTGCCCCGGGTGCACGCCGAACTCGCCGCGGCGGCCGACCTGCTGGAACGCGATGGCCGCGATATCCAGGACATCGAATTCACCGTCGAATCCGGCGCCTTGTGGCTGTTGCAGTCGCGGCCCGCCAAACGATCGGCGCGCGCGGCCGTGCGCGCCGCGGTGGCGATGGCCGAGGAAGGGCTCATCGGCGCCGACGAGGCACTGAAGCGGGTCACCGCCGACCAGGTGCGCACCGTGCTGCGTCCGGCGACCGGGGAGTACAGCGGGACACCGCTGGCTCGCGGCGAAGCGGCGTGTCCCGGCCTGGCTTCGGGTGTCGTCGTCACCGATCCGCATGAGGCCGAGCGCCGCGCGGAGGCGGGCGAGGACGTAATCCTCGTACGCCCGACCACCAGCCCCGACGACCTGCACGGCATGATCGCCGCCAAGGCGATCATCACCGAATTGGGCGGAGCCACTTCGCATGCCGCGCTGGTCGGTCGCGAGATCGGCAGGCCGTGCGTGGTCGGTTGCGGCCCCGGCGTCGTCGAGGCCCTCGCCGGTCAGGTGGTGACCGTGGACGGCGGTGCGGGCAGCGTCTGGCCGGGCCGGGTCGAAGGCAAACTCGTCGATGCGAGCACCCTCGCGGACGTCGGCCGATTGGCCGGGTGGGCGGGCACCGATGCCGACCGGTTGGCGGCGTGGCTCGACGCGCGCGCGACCGATGTCTCGGTGAAAGTAGATGTGGCATCCCCGGCGACCGTGACGGATATTCCCGACCTCGATTTGCTGCGGCTGATCGGCATCAAGGGCCGGGCCGCCCATGACGCGCTGGCCGCGGGCGTAGGTGCGTCTGCCGAGCCGGTCGCTGCTCGATGCGAACAGCTGGTAACCGCGGGCTGGTGCGCCGCGACACCGATCGGAGTGCGGCTCACACCCGAGGGCAGACAGCACCTGGACGGCCTGCTGGCGGCGGAGCGACGGACCGTCGACCGTGCCGCGATCGCCTCTGTCTACGCCGAATTCTGCGATTTCAACGGCGTTGTGAAAGAAGTCGTCACCGCCTGGCAGATGAAGGATCCGGCCACCGTCAACGATCATGCCGACGCCGAGTACGACGGTGCGGTGCTGACCCGGCTGACCGACCTGCACGGCGCGGTGCAACCGCTGCTGCGGCGAATCGGCGACGTCGCGCCAAGGCTGGCCCGGTACCGCGCCCGCTTCGCCCACGCCGTCGAGCGGATCTCCGCCGGTGACCACGCGTGGGTCGCACGGCCGGTGCTCGACAGCTACCACACCGTGTGGTTCGAGTTGCACGAAGACCTGATCGGACTGTGCGGCCTGAGCCGCGCCCACGAGGCGGCGGCCGGCCGTGCCCACTGACAGCACGGGCGAAGCCACCGTGCCCGGTGACCGGTGGGTCGAGTTCGCCCAGATCGACAACGTCCGCGACCTGGGCGGGCTGCCCGTACAGAACGGCGGCACAACCCGTTTCGGCGTCGTCTACCGTTCCAGCACGCCGCAGAATCTCACCGAGTCCGACCTGGCGAAGCTGCTCGGACCGATCGGTCTGCGCACAGTGATCGATCTGCGGCTGCCCGACGAGGTGGAGCGCGAGGGCTACGGACTGCTGGCCGGCGCCGATGTGCGGCGGGTCTGCCTCCCGGTGCGGAAATCGCCGCAATCCTCGCTGGCCGCGCGGGATCTGGTGCCCGACTCGAGCCGGGTGGATCTGGTCGACTTGTACGACAAGCTGCTGGCGGGCAGCGTCGAGTCCATCGTCGGGGCGGTCCGGCTCGTCGTCGACGCAGGCCACCACTCGGTGCTGTTCCACTGCGCGGCGGGCAAGGATCGCACCGGAGTGCTCGCAGCGGTGCTGCTGGACGCGGTGGGCGTGCCGCCGGAGGCGATCGCGGCCGACTACGCCCTGACCGGCGAACGCATGCACCGGGTCCGTGACCGGCTCGACGCGCTTCCGTCCTACACGGGGCTGCCCCCGGTCAGCACCGGCATTCTCGGCGTCGAGGCCGAAGTGATGCGGCGTTTTCTCGCGAAACTGTCCGCGGACCACGGCGGCGCGGCCGAGTGGTTGCTGGCCAGCGGGCTCACCACAGGGGAGCTGGCACGACTGCGTGCAGTGCTGATCGCGCCGGAATAGGACATCGCGGCCCGGTCCGGCGCGCTCACCGAGCTGCTCCGGCAGGTCAGTCCTTGACCGGGTCGGCTCCGGCCCGCTTGCTCACCGAGTCGCCGACCTCCAGCACCTTCCACAACGTCCGGTCCACACGGATCTTCATCGTGCTGCCATCCTGCAACCGAACGTGCAAGCGCCGATACAGATTCGCGCCGTCCAGCAACCCACGCGACTTCTTCACGACCGTTCCACGCCACTCCTGCTGTCCCATCGACCTACTTCCTCACTCGACTCGACGCTGACGCCGTAGCGATGCCCGACCGGCGTGGTTCCAGTGTTGCCACCCACCGCGCTGGAAACATCACCATTCAGAAGTAAGTCCGCGTGCCGAAAGTCGCACACCCCGTCGGGCGGTCGGTTGATGCCGCATGCCACCGGAGGGTGATTATGGGTCCGGCGGACACCTCTGCGTGCTGGTGGCGGCCCGATCCTCGAGCACGAATTCGTCACCCGCATCCGCTCAGCGGCGCGGTCGTCCGGTGGGTGCCGAAACGACTGAGCGGGGGGGGGGGGTGTTCATGAACCCCACCCCCCCCCCGCGCCCGCAACCCCGGGCCCCCGAAGGGTTTT
>NZ_JBSGEZ010000053.1:0-54176 GCF_053603155.1 Nocardia sp. NPDC004260
GGGACGCCGTCTCATTTCAGTCCTCGCAGGACAAGCAACAAAAGCGTTCCCCGGAGGTCCCAGCCATGAACGAAGGTAGTGCTATCAGCGACATCGATACCCGAGGGAATGAGCGGTTGAGGAGCGCCGTCTTGTGGAGTGATACGGCCCGGCGGCTTGGGCGGCGTCGGCGTAGTAGCGACGCGCGTCCTCCAATCGTCCCGCGTCGTAATGGACCCTCGACGACGACGTACGCCCCGGCCTGCCGCCCCTACCGTGCGGCGGACTCTGGGATCGACGCGAGAGGTGGAGTGCCCCTGACCCGCCCTCGTCGTCACGGATCTGCACATGGTGGTGTGCTGTGTGCTGTGCACTGTCTCGTGTGCGCGGTGCTGGGCTGCGGTGTGAGACGGGGAATCGAACCCCTCGCACTGCCCATCGTGCGCCGAGAAAGTGGGCCGAATATCCCGTCGGCCCGTCGGTTCGTGCACGCCTCCGTGACGGCTACCCGCTCCACCTCTCGCATCAATCCAGCAGGTCGACCTCCCAGTTGGAGCGCTGGATGCGCACGTCGAGTTCGCGCAGTTCCTTGGCGAGGTCATCGGCCTGCCCGCGAAGTTCCGCAACCGGCAACGCCGAGAACATCTTCAACTCGGATCGCAGCTGGCGCGCGTACCCGGGCTGCCCCTTGCCCGCCGCGGCGTCCGCCGCAGCCGTGACGAGAGAGTGCCGCAGCCGCAACGCATCCCGTCGGGCCAGCGCGTCGGTCAAGGTGCCGTCGTCTCCGATCCGCGCGGCGGCGTTGGTCCGATTGATGCGCCGGATCAGCGTCTCGTATTCACCGAGCACCTGTCCCGCCTCCGCCAGCAGATCCGCCGCGTCCTCGGCGGGCTCCTCCCCCTCCTGATAGCGAGCGTTACTCACGATCCGAGCACGCAACTGTTCGATCCGGCGCGCCGAATCCGCGCGCAACGCCAACGCCTCCGCCAGCTTCACTTCCCCACCTCCGGACATCGACCCATGAACGGTCGAGTATCGACCATGTCACGGTAGGAGTCACCCGAATTAACGCCCTGAGGCTCGCTCGAGGTCCGCGTAATCTCCGGCCGAGATGGTGCGGGCGACTTTCTGCGGGGCGCCGCCGATCAGGCCCCGCCACGGCAGGTACGGCAGCAGGCGCACGTTGATATCGCGGAAGCGAATCATCGCCTTGCTCGCGGGTGCGTACCACCCGCCCACGCCCTCGGCGAACTTCTGGCAGGCGTCGACCATGGGCCGCATCCGTCGTTCATAGCGAGCGAACGCGATGCTGTGATCGCCTCCGGCGGCCGCCAACTCGCCCGCGAGGGTGTAGGCGCCGACCAGGGACAGGTCCGCGCCCTGCCCGGACAGCGGCGACGCGCAGTAGCCGGCGTCACCGACGAGGGCGACGCGGCCCTTGTGCCAGCTGTCCATGCGGATCTGCGCCATCGCGTCGAAGTAGAAATCCGGCGCGGTATCGAGGTGGGCGAGCAGTTGCGGTACCTGCCAGCCGAGGCCGGCGAAGGTGTCGGCGACGATCTTCTGCTGCGACTCGATGTCGCGGTAGTCGTAGTCGATCGGGTCGGATGCCCACGCGAAAATCGCTTTGGCTCGCGTGTTCTCCCTGGCGCTGTAGGCACCGGCGATCTTGCCGGGAGTGTTGTAGTCCAGCTCCCAGTGATCGAGATCGAGGAAGTTCGGGATCGTGTAGATGCAGATGTAGTAGCCCATATGCCGCGCGAACTGCGACTCCGGCCCGAAAATCAATGTGCGCGTGTGGGAATGAACGCCGTCGGCGCCGACGACCAGCTCGAAGGTGCGCGGTTGGGCGTGCTCGAAGCTCACCCGCACGCCGTCCTCGTCCTGCACCAAGTCGGTGATGGAGTCACCGAACAGGTATTCGACGTCGTCGCGGGTGGCTTCGTACAACACTGCCGCCAGATCGCCGCGCTGGATCTCGGTGTCCCCGTTGGCACCGACACCGTTGAACGTCTCGCTGCTGATGCTGGCACGCGTCTTGCCGGTGGCGTCGACGTAGGAGGTGCCGCGCTTGCCCGTGCTCATCTCGTGCACCCGGTCGAGCAGGCCCATGCGCCGCACCACCTCGGTGGCGGTGCCCAGCACGTCGATGGCCTGCCCGCCCTCGCGCAGCGTCGGCGATTTCTCCACGATCGTCGGGGTGAACCCGTAGCGCTTCAGCCAGAAGGCCAGGGCGGGACCGGCGATGCTGGCGCCGGAGATCAGGACGTTTCGGTTGCTCATCTGCCGCATGCCAGGAACCGTACAACCATGTTGCGCATCTGCACAAGACAAATGTCTAATGCGATTGCGCTACCATGATCCGTATGGGAAACCGTGAGGATCTGCTGGCGGGCGCACGCCGCTGCCTGTTCGACAAGGGCTATGCGCGTACCACGGTGCGCGACATCGCCACCGCCGCCGGGGTGAGCATGGCGGCCATCGGCTACCACTTCGGCACCAAAGAGGCCCTGCTCACCGAAGCGCTGGCCGAGGCGACCCGCGAATGGGGCGCCGATCTCGAACACGCGCTCACCCGGTTGCCCGACGAGACCGACCCGTGGCAGCGCTTCGCCGACCGCTGGGACGCGGTGCTGGCCACGCTCGCCGCCCATCGCGGGGTGTGGTCGGCCACCTTCGACGCGCTGGCCCACCCCGAGGCCCGCGCCCGGCTCGCCGAGAACCTCGACGAGGCCCGTTCCGGCTTGGCCCGGCTCTTCGACGGCGTCGACGAAACCGACACCGCAGCGGCGCGCAGCCTCGGCACCCTTTACCAAGCCCTGCTCACCGGCGTCGCGGCGCAATACCTCATCGACCCCGAGAGCGCGCCGACCGGAAGCGACCTCGCCGAAGCCCTGCGCCGCACCATCGATCCCACTCGTTGAGATCGTCGGCCGCGTAGGACACCACCGCTTCCAGCTGCCACTGGGACCGGGTGAGATTTCGGTGGCGAGGGGCTGGAATTCCTGGTCGCTGTCGCACAGCGCCGCGGTCGGCGCCCTCTTGGCGGGGTTGTTCGCGCACGGGATATTGCGCACTCCCCGCACCACGATGTCGGAATCCTGGAGGGTCGGGACTCAACCTGTCACGAAGAGAGTCCGGCAACTCAGCGGGCGCACGGCCACCCGGACAGCACCGAGCCGAGCGCACCCCGCGATCATGCGCTCGGCCTCGATGGACGACGGCCTCGTCAGTCCCGGGGTGAGGAGGCCCGCGGTGACCGAACCGCGACACCGTGATCGGCGAATAGCGATACCGCCGAGTCGGGCGCTCGCTCGACTGTCGTGTGCTCTGTCCGACCGTGCCCGGCAGCGGTCAATCGACACTGACCGTCGGCGCACGAACGCTGCAACCGGCCCCGGGAGATCGTCTGCACCAATCCGATCGCCCAGCAGGTCGGGCACCCGCGCAGCGCGAGCAGACCCGCCGGCGCGAGCAGCAAGCTGAACGCCCCGAATACCGGCAGCAATGCGATCGCGCCGATCAGCGCGCCGAAACCCGCGACACCGCGGGCCAGGTGCCGGGGCACCGAGGCGCTGGCGAAGCTTCGCTCGTCGGTCATTTCCTTCGCTCCTCTCCGGTGTCCGGCCACGGCGTATTCCGCAGCTCGTGCTGGACCGTCGCGCGGGCGCGGTGCAGCCGTGACTTCATCGCCGCGACGCTGAGCCCGAGCACGCCCGCGACCGTGCGGCCGCTGTATCCCTGCACATCTCGCATGATCAGTACCCGCCGCTGGTCGGCGGGCAGCGCCGCGATCACGGCCGCCACCCGGCCTGCTTCGAGCCGCCGCACCGCCTCCTCCTCGGCCGACGCCACGGCGGCGTCCGGAATCGGCTCGGGCTGCCCGGTTTTCGTTCGCCACTGCCGCAGGCACTCGTTGCGCACGATGCGGAACATCCACGACGCCAACGCACCGGAGGCCCGCAGGGTCCCGATCTTGCGGTAGAGGATGATCAGCGCCTCCTGTGCGGCGTCCTCCGCGTCTTCGGCGGAGGCGCACAGTGTGTGGGCGAACCGGCGAACGTGCGGATAGGAGCCCGATACCAGTGTGGTGATCGCCGCGGCGTCGCCTTCGCGCGCCGCGACGACCAATTGCTCGTCGGGCCAGATCCGGTCAGTCACGGGAGCGGCTCCGGCGGCGAAGCAGCGTCACGCTACACCAGCCGACCAGCACGGCGGCGACAGCGATAGCGGCAATGATCACAACGACCTCCTCGTTACCGTGCCGACCTTGTTGCCGGCACGACTATGAGAGGACCGACCGCGGGAAAAGGATTCACACCGAATCTCAGCACGACGCCACGCGTGTTCGAAGCACTGCTCGGTCCGGCCGCCTGCGCACCTCGCCGTCGCGTGGATAATCGGATGCCCGCACCGATCGTTCGGTTGTAGCGTCGGCCGATGCTCAATGCTTCGCAGCGGCAGCGATTTCTGGGAGCGGTGTCCCGCGGAGCTCGGGCACGGCCCCGGTCGGCGATGGCCGTGGGCGCGCTCGGCGTCGCGACCTCGGGGGTCTTCATCGATCTGTCCGGCGCCGCACCGGCCACCGCCACGTTCTTCCGTTGTGCGCTCGCGTTGCCGTTGCTGTGGCCGTTGGCCGAGGTCCGGTCCTACCGGGTGGTGCTCCTGTCCGCGGCCGTCGTCGGAGCGCTGTGGCCAGGGGTCACATTCACGCCGGGCTGGGCGGCTCTGGGCTGGCTGGCCCTGACGGCGGTGTGCGGCCAGATCGGCGGCTGGCTGTTGATCGCCCTGGCCACCGCCCACCTGAGCAGCACGGTGAGCGCGGCCATGCTCATGCTGACCCCGGTCGGCGCCCTCGCCTTGGCGGCGGTCGTCCTCGGCGAGCAGCCCACGATGCTTCAATTGTCCGGCTGCGCACTGATACTCGTCAGCGCCTACGCGGCTTCGGCGTCCGGCTCCGGACGACGCCGGATCACGGCCACCGTCCGGAAACGACTGGGCGACTCGCGAAACGCCGCCGCCTGAAATCCGCAGCCGGTACGACTCGTCGAGCGGGCGAGATGACCGTCGCCACTACGACCCGGAGGTGTGGAACTTCTGCGCCCACGGCATCACCGGCCGCCACGTCCAGCCGAGCGAGATTTCCGGAGGTGTCGCCCGCGCGGGTCACCGCGATGGTTGCGGCCGGCGCTCGAGGGTTGCCAGAAAGCTCTCGGCGGCGTCCTGGACCCGGTCGCGGTCGCCGGTGGCGAGCAGGTCGAGCAGCAGGCCGCGGATCGTGGCGATCACCAATGTGGCTGTGCGAGCCGCGGTCTCGGGGTCGGTGTCGGAGGCCTGGGCTTCGCACAGTGCGATCTTCCAGTCGGTGACGACATGGTCGAGGAAGTCGGCGAATTGGCGCGGAGCTTGCAGAGCGCGCCCGTAGACGGCGAAGAACAGCTTGAACTCCGCCCACCGCCGCGGGTCGGAGCTGCGGGTCCAGACCGCCCGGGCTGCCGTCGCCAGGTCGGGATGCGCGCCCGCCGCATCACCGGTGGCAGCGAACATGCGCCGCCGCAACCGCTCGAGGATGGCCTGAAGCATTTGTTCTTTGGTGCCGAAGTGGTGCACCAGGGTGGTCGGTGAGACCCCGAGGCCCGCCGCGACCGGCCGCCACGACAGTTCGGAGAGCCCATGCTCGATCGTGTAGTCGACCACCGCCTCGAGCAGCTCTTCCCGGTGCCGATGGTCGACCGGCCGCCCTGCCATCGTTGCGCTCCCTCGTTCGCGGATTGACATTCCTAAAACGACTGTACTAGAAATGATTTATTAGAACAACCGTACAAGGAATTGAGTCAGGAGCCCCCATGTCACGAGTCGTCGTCTTCGACGAGACCGGCGCCCCCGAAGTTCTGCGTATCGTCGACGAACCGGTCGGCGACCCGGGCATCGACGAGGTGCGAATCAAGGTCGAAGCCGTCGGCATCAATCGACTGGACCAGATGGTGCGTGCGGGCATGTCCCCGCGGCCGATCCGAATTCCACACGCCCGCCTCGGAGTCGAAGCAACCGGAACGATCGATGCCCTCGGCCCTGGAGTCGAGGGATGGGCGATCGGCGATGCGGTCATCGTCACCGCCGTGCCCGACATGGACATCAACGGCACCTATGCCGAACACATCGTCCTGCCCGCCGATCGGGTCATCGCTCGACCCGCCGGGCTGGACGCCACGAGCGCCGCAGCGCTATGGGTGGCCTACTCCACCGCCTACGGCGCGCTCGTCGAGAAGGCCGCGATGCGACCCGGCCACCATGTCCTGATCACCGCCGCCTCCAGCTCTGTAGGCCTCGCCGCCATCCAGATCGCCAATCAGGTCGGCGCCATTCCCCTAGCCGTCACCCGGCACGCCGCGAAGCAGGACATCTTGCTGGCCATCGGCGCCGCCGCTGTCATCGTCACCGACCACGACGATGTCGTCGAGGCCACGCACCGGCACACCAACGGCGCAGGCGCCGACATCGTCCTGGACTCCGTCATGGGTCCCGGCCTGGCCGATCTCGCCGACGCGACCAAGCCATTCAGCGGCACCCTGGTCACGGTGGGCTGGCTCGATCCCCGGCCCGCGCCGTTTCCGGCGAGCCCGATCACCATGATCCGGTACATGAGCTTCGAGCACACCCTCGACCCGGTGGCAGTGCGCCGCATCGCGGCATTCCTGACCGCGGGCATCCGCACCGGTGCGCTGCGCCCCACCGTCGACAGCGTGTTCACCCTCGACGACATCGTCGCCGCACACCACCGCCTGGAACAGGGGCATCAGGTCGGCAAAATCGTCGCCACCATTTGACCCTCGCGTGGCGTTCAGCGAGGCTTGCAGCCCGGTGGCCAGGGCGTCGAGGACGGATTCGGAGGCGCCTGCGCGGCTGCCGCGTTCCATGCGCACGTAGTAGTCGACCGAGACCCCGGCGAGCAGGGCGACCTCTTCGCGGCGCAACCCGGCCACGCGGCGGTTGCCGCCGTAGGCGGGCCGCCCAACCTGCTGCGGGGTCAGCCGCGCGCGGCGGGTTCGCAGGAAGTCCCGGATTTCGTCGAGACATCCAGTGCCTTGCTGAGTTCGATCATCCGGCGGGCACCGGATCAGCTGGTCCGGGGCGTGTCCGACGCGCGGCGTGCCCGGGCGCGCCGTTTGCCCTCGTGCATCGCCTGAACCCGGGCCACTGGAATCGTGTGCCCCTCCTCGATCAGATCCGGAGGAAGATGCTGCGGGGCAGGCATCTCCGCCTGCCACGGATCGTTGTCACCGAGCAGGCCCGGCACGGTCCGCACAGTGAAGTCGGACGGCGTCACCTCGTCGAGGTCCGACCAGCGCAGCGGGAACGACACGGTGACACCCGGACGGATACGCGGACTGTAGGCGGCGGCCACGGTGGCACCACCCGCGCGGGTGGCGTCGAGAAAGACCTTGCCGTGGCGGTCTTCCCGGATGAACGCTGTCGTGCCGACCGACGGATCGATGCGCTCGGCTCGCGCCGCCACGGCCCGCGTCGCCGCGGCCGCGTCCTCGACATCGGTCCCCGGGACTACCGGCACGAATACGTGCAATCCTCTGGAACCGCTAGTCTTCACTGCCCCGGACAGCCCGTCCGCAGTCAGCGCTTCCTGGATGAGCCGGGCGCCTGCCACGGCGTCGGCGAAAGTCTGTCCCGGTGCGGGATCGAGATCGAGCACAAGATGTGTGGGTTCCGGTGCGGATTCCGCGAGGAACAGGGTCGGGTGGTATTCGACCGCCCGCTGATTACCGAACCAGATCAGGGTCCGCAGATCGTCACAAAGCGCGTAGGTGATCTCCCGCCGCGAACTCTCCGCCCAGACCTTCGTCCGCGCCACCCACTCCGGCGTGTACTTCGGGAGGTTTTTCTGCATGAACGGCTCATGCCCCGGCCGCACCCGTACCACCGACAGCGGCCGTCCGCGCAGCACTCCCAGTAACCGTTCCCCGGCGAACTCCAGATAGTCCACCAGATCTCTTTTGCTCGCCTCGGCCTCGTCGAACAACGGCTGATCGAGATTGGACAGTTCGACGCCGTGACGCAGCTCGCCTCCCGCCATCGCTCCACTCTCCCTACCACCGGGCGCCGGTCGATCACCGGGGGTGGCGAACTGGTTTCCCACTCGTTCTCGCACATTCACGCAAATTGCCTATGCCCGAACCGAATGAGCGACACACGCCCATAGCCTGAGAGAACTCGAAACTCCGATCTCATGGACCATCGAAACTGCTGTTCAGGCCTGCGCAAACTGCCGCTGTGCCGCTGATAGGCGACGATACACGTTCCCTGGTGGCCCCGTGACGGCTTCACCCTCGAACCGGAACCGGGCTACCGGCTCGACGTCCGGGAGCAGATCACCCTCAAACCCATCGATTCCGTCTCGAGCTCCACCGCCGCACCTGACAGGACGAGGCGGAACAAGCCGGTCTGCGCGACGACGACACAGCCATGCCGAGGAACGGCCGTGCCCGGAAAGTCTCGACCAACAGCTCGCCGCGTTGGTCGCGATCAGGACGAGACAGCGACAACGGATTGGTAGGTGTGCGGGTCGTCGATAGCGTCGAGGAGATAGTCGGCGAGATCGGCACGCGAAGTGCGGGGACCGACCTTCCCTTTCGCCCCCACCGAGACTCGCGGACTGCCGTCGGCCTGCGCATCGGTCAATCCCGTGGGGCGGACGGAGGTCCAGCGCAGAGCACTCTGGGCGAGTAGGTGTTCCATGCGCGCCATATCCGAGTAAGTGTGCCGCATGACCCTCCGCAGGACGGCGCCGAGGACTCTGGCGCCCGGCCCCGCGTCCGCCGGGAGGTCCAGCGCCGCGGAGGAGATCACCAGCAGCCGCCCGCCCGGACGCATGGCGGCGATGATCTCGGCGGTGGCGGCGGAGTAGACGGTTGTGGGGCCGCGCCCGGTCGCGCCGAGCGCGGAGATCACCGCGTCGTACCCGTCGAGCAAGCCGGTCAACGCTCCCCCGGCACACGGGTCGGCCGTCACAACGGTCGACCCGAGCGCGGGCGCGGCAGTGGTGGCCGGGCGGACGATCGCGGTGACGCGATGTCCTCGTACCAGTGCGCGGTCGACCACCATCCGCCCCGTTCGGCCGGTGGCGCCCAGGACCGCGATCGCGGCCATCAGTGCGCCGCGGGCCGGGTGGCGGGCTGGGTCAAGAAGGACACGGCCTCCATCAGCGGCTTGCGCTGGGTCTTCTGCACGGCCGCGATGCGCCATTGTCCGTCGGTGTCGCGGACGACGATGTAGGTCGCGAGCTTGCCGAGCTTGCCCGGCTGCCGCTTCGAGGATTCGCCGCGGGTCACGACGACGGCGGCATCCGGGCCATAGCAGCGGATTTCGACAATGTCGACGGTCAGACGCGTGCCTTTCAGGAAGCTGTCGAACAGGGCTTGGTGGGCCCGGCCGATCTCGGCACCGCCGTGGTAGACGGTGCCGACATAGGTGATATCCGTGGCGTCGTCGGTGAAGCAGGCGCCGTAGGCGGCGCCGTCGCCGCGATCCCACGCTTGCCTGCTGCGCTCGATGAGGGCGCGGATGGCGGCGGTGTCGGTGCTGGTGGTCATTTCGATCTCCTTCAGTCGGCCAGCAGGGCCAGGGCGGCCCGGCGGGGGAACAGCCGCAATACGGCGATGATTGCCCGGTTGAACGGGCTGGTGAGTACGACGGCACCGGACCGGCCGGACAGAGCTTTTCGCGCACGGTCCACCACCTGCTCGGGTGTCTGGACCAGCCAGGGCGGTACGTCGGTGGCGGTTTGCGAAGCGGTGGCGGTGACGCCGGGGCACAGAGCCAGCACCCGTACGCCGCGTACGCGCTGCTCGTGCCACAGCGTTTCGGACAAGGCCGTGACGAACGCCTTGGTGGCGCTGTAGACGGCGAGGCCCGGCTTCGGTGTGTGCCCGAGCGTGGAGGACACGTTCACCAGGACGCTGCCGGGGGCAGCCGCACCGAGGAAGGCGTGGGCCAGCACGACCACGGCCCGGCAGTTCACCTCCAACGTGGCGATCGACGCTTCGAGCGCAACCTCGGTGAAATCGCCGTGCGCGGCGGTCCCGGCATTGTTGACCAGCAGCGTGTAACCACCGCCGCGAAGCCGTTCCGCGACCGCCCGCAGTCCTTCTTCGGCGCCGAGGTCGGCGGCGAGGTAGTCGTGTCCGTCACCGAGTTCGGCGAGCAACATCTCCAGCGCCTCGACCCCGCGCGCCACGACGGTCACCGAATAGCCCTGTGCTGCCAGCGATTTCGCAAATGCGCGGCCGATCCCGGCACTAGCGCCGGTCACCAACGCTCTCACCGTTCGGCCTCCGGCTTCGTCGCCGGGTCGAACAGGAAC
Source organism: Nocardia sp. NPDC004260 (assembly GCF_053603155.1). Lineage (NCBI taxonomy): Bacteria > Bacillati > Actinomycetota > Actinomycetes > Mycobacteriales > Nocardiaceae > Nocardia > Nocardia sp. NPDC004260. The sequence goes on from NZ_JBSGEZ010000053.1 coordinate 10,355, forward strand.
GAGATGCGCTCCATGACCGGCTGCCGCTTGGTGTTGTGGAAACTGGCGATCCGCCACTGGCTATCGGCTTCGCGCACCAACGTGTAGGTCTGCGTCTTGGACAACTCCGCCGGGCGATCGCCTTCGTAGCGGTCACCTCGGCTGGTGACGATCGCCACGTCGGCACCGTAGAAGCGCACTCCGAGAAAGGAGTCGGCGAGTTCGGTGCCCTTCAGGAATCCCGAGAACAGGGCCCGATGCGCCTCGGTCAGATCGCGGCGGCCGACGTAGTGGGTGCCCAGAAAAGTGGTGTAGGTGGCATTTTCGGTGAAGGTCGCGCCGAACGCGTCGGCGTCGTTGCGGCCCCAGGCCGCCGTCATGGTGGCGATGGTCCCGCACACGGCCCGCAGATCGTCGGCGCTGCCACCGTCGGCGACGACCCGCGTGCACTCGACGACGCCGGTACTGCGGACATCCGAGGTCCGGTCCAGCCACACGTACCCGCCTCCGCCGACGACGCCGAGCGTCAGCGCGGCGACCCCCACGGCTCGCGCCACGGTGCGTCGGCGCGGCCTGCGCGAGGTAGTCGGTTCGGTCCCTGCGATAGCCGACGTCATGGTGAAATCCCTTCCCACAGCACTTTTACTACCTCGAAGATGTATCTTCTGTGAAGCAGTTTCTTCGTTGAAGAAGAGATTAGGGAAGACGCCCCTGCCTTGTCAACACGTCCGTTCCTCGCTTCTTCACTCGGATGGGGTCGGGTGGCGGCACGATGAAGCGATGCGGCGGATGTGCGCGGGTGTGGTCGCGGCGCTGGTGACGGGCGGTGTGCTGACGGCGGCGGGGCCGGTGGCGGCCGATGGTCCGGCCGCGTTCGATCTGCAAGCCCATCGAGGCGGGGCGGGGCTGGTGGCGGAGAATACGCTGCCCGCGTTCGCGAACGCGTTGGAACTCGGGGTGAGCACGCTGGAGCTGGACGTGCAGATCACCGCGGACGGATACGCGGTGGTCACCCACGATCGCGATCCGAGTCCGGCGAAGTGCGTGGACACGGCGCCGGCCGTCGCGGGCGACCCGAAGTTCCCCTATGTGCCGAGGACCACCTACATCCGGGACCTGACGCTGGCTCAGGTGCGGACGATCGATTGCGGTTCGGTGCCGTCCGCGGATCACCCGGAGCAGCGCAGGGCGCCGGGAGCGCGAATGCCATTGCTGGCCGAGGTATTCGAGCTGGTGCGCGCGTACGGCGCCGATCAGGTGATGCTGAACATCGAGACCAAGGTCGAGGCCGCCGCCCCGGAACAGACCGCGCCCCGCGAGCAGTTCGTGGATGTCGTCGTGGCGGAGATCCGCCGGGCGGGCATCGGGCGGCAGGTCACTGTACAGAGTTTCGACTTCGGCGCCTTGACGCGCCTGCGGGAGGTGGCCCCCGAGCTGCCGACCGTCGCGTTGACCGACGGCCGGCCGAAATTGCAAGCCGGAGAGCCCGGTGGCTCACCGTGGCTGGGTGGTATGGATATCGACGACTTTCCGGGATCGTTGCAGGAGAAGTACGTCGCGGCCGCGGCGGCCATCGGCGCGGCCGCGATCTCGCCGGTGCACGGCACTCCGCAGGACGGCACCGTCACCGACCCCGACTACCGGCCGTTCACCACGCCCGAACTCGTCCGCGCGGCACATCGCCGCGGCATGCGGGTGCTGCCGTGGACGGTCGATGACCAGCCCACCATGGCCGCTCTGCTCGACGTCGGGGTGGACGGTCTCATCACGAATCGCCCGGACGTACTCCGCACACTGCTGTCCGACCGCGGGTACCGCCTGCCACCGGCATACCACCGACCCTGAGCGATCCCGCGCGGCCGACCTGGCATGCAGACTGCCCCGATCGGGACGGCGACGCGGCCGCCGCTCATCTTTCAGCGATCGGGTAGACGGGTCCCGTGATCAACCGAGAGTTTTCAGCAGTTCGTCCGCCACCCCTGCGGAGGAAGCCGGATTCTGGCCGGTGATCAGCGTGCGGTCCACCACCACATTCGGCGCCCACGGATCGGCCTCCCGGAAGTCGGCGCCGATCTCGACGAGCCGGTCTTGCAACAACCATCGGGCCTTGTCCGCAAAGCCCGCTTGGGTCTCTTCGGCATTGGTGAACCCGGTCAAGGCATAGCCCGCGAACGGGTTCGCGCCATCTTCCCCCTTGGCGGCGAGCAGAGCCGCGGGCGCATGGCACACCACCGCCAGCGGCTTGCCGGAGGTCAGGATGGTGGCGAGCAGCCGACCGGAGTCGGCGTCGACCGCGAGATCTTCCATCGGCCCGTGCCCGCCGGGGTAGAACACCGCCGCGTAGTCGGCGAGGTCCACCTTCGCCAGGTCGACGGGGTTGTTCAGCTCGGCACTCGTGCCGATCACCCGCGCTCGATGGTCTGCGGTCTCCTGACCGCCGTTGGCCTCGGGCGCGAGGCTGCCTTTGTCCACGCTCGGTACGACGCCGCCGGGTGTGGCCACGACGATCTCGTGGCCCGCCTCTTTCAGCTTTTCGAAGGGCACCACGAATTCCTCGGCCCAGAAGCCGGTCGGGTGCTTCGTCCCGTCGGCCAGCGTCCAGTGGTCGACTCCGGTCATCACGAAAAGGATCTTCGACATGGTGTGTTGTCTCCGTCGTCCGGAACCCGCTCGGTAGGGTTCGCGTCATCGAGGCCTGTCGCGCTGGTCCGCGTGGCACCTGGAGGAATCGGTCCCACGCGCCTGGATCGTCAGCGACGACACTGTCGACGCTAGCCCTCAGCAACCATGGAATACCAATAAGATGACCGATTTCAGACATCGATTTTTGGATGGATCTTCGCAGACGACTCCGATTCGCGGCCGTTCCCGTTTCACTTTCTCCTTCGGCCGGGCGATGCGCGGCCGCGAGCCGGTCACCGGTCGGTCACGCAGCGCCACCCCTCCGCCTGACCTGGACTTGTTTACGCGCCATACTGGACCGGTGACGGAGACAGGTCAGTGCGAGCAGGAAACTGCTCGCAAGATGCTCGGTGGTTGCCCCGATATCGGCAGCTTTTGCTTCTGGTTCGCCGACCAACGGTGGGAATGGTCGGACGACGCCGCCACGATCTACGGGTACGCACCGGGAGAAGCCGAGCCGTCCACCGAACTTCTGCAACGGCACCTGCACCCCGACGACCGCGAGCGCGTCGCCCAGACGCTCGCCGACGCCATCGAGACCGCCTCGCCGTTCTGCACCCGTCACCGGATCATCGACACCGAGAACGAGACGCACGACGTGATCGTCATCGGCGACCAGCTGTTCGACGAGCAGGGCGCCGTGGTGGGTTCCTCCGGTTACCTCATCGATGTGACCGAGACGCTCGAAGACAACCGGCAGGAAGCCCTCGACGACCTGCTGCCGGACGTGATCGACGCGCGCGCGGTGATCGAACAGGCCAAGGGCGTCGTGATGTTCGTCTACGGCGTCAACGCCGATCAGGCGTTCCGGGTGCTGCGCTGGCGCTCGCAGGAGACCAACATCAAGATCCGCGCGCTGGCCGAGCAGCTCGTCGCCGACGTCGTCGCGATGGGCGGTGCGCTGGTTCAGCAGCGCACCCGCTTCGATCATGTCCTGCTGACCCTGCACCACCGGGTCACGCCAACGGAACCTGGCGCGGGCTAGCCGACCGGTGCGCGCGGTCGGGTCGCCGCGCCCTTGCGCGTCCAGACGGCGCATCCGTCCAGGGTGCGCCGGTCCTGCCAGTCGGCCACCGCGCCCTTCGGTATCGCGAGTTCGAGGGTGGCGCGCTGCTCGCGCAGCACATCGGCGACCCATTGCACCGACTGCCGTACGACGGCCAGCGGGACTCCCGACGCGACGCTGACCAGTCGCGGGTATTCGTCGGGTCCGTGCCCGCCGATCTCGGCCTCGGTGAACACCTCGGCCGCCCGTTCCAGCACCGCGAATCGCTCGGCGGCGGGCAGCTTCGGCGCCTTGCGCATGGCCGTCAGCGCCCGGCGCACATACAGCGGCGGCACCTGGGATATCTCCCCGATCTCGATGCCCGACAAGGTCGTCAGCTGCTTGCGGTCGCGGGCGCGATAGCTGCCCCGCGGACCGAGGGCGTCGATGTGCACGAACTCGCCCATCAGTACACCCCCTCGATGACCTCGGCGCCGCCGAAGGAGGTCATCGGCGCGACATCGGCGACCGAGCAGCCGGAACCGTGCTTCGGCGGCTCGACCTTCACGGCCAGGTCCCGTTCCGGATTGTTGGGCAGCAGAGCGTATTTGGTGAGGTGGGCATCACGACCTGACCGCGCTCGCCGTAGCCTACGTCGCCCCCGGCCTACGGGGATCCATTGGTGATTTCCATCACATCGTGTCAGAAATCGGCGGCCCGAAATGTCTTATGGGCAGCCGCCGACGACCGGGAGGTCCCGCCAGTTATGAGCACCATGTCACGGGGAGCAGACGCCCTGGATGAACGTTACCGCGCTTCCGCCTTCGTCAAGCGCTCGATCAACAAGGTATTCCCGACCCACTGGTCGTTCCTGCTCGGCGAGATCGCCCTGTACAGCTTCATCATCCTGCTGCTGTCAGGGGTGTACCTCACGTTGTTCTTCGATCCCTCTATGAGCGAGGTGGTATACGACGGCGCGTACCAGCCCATGCGGGGATTGACCATGTCCCGGGCCTACGAGTCGACGCTGAATCTCAGTTTCGAGGTCCGCGGCGGGCTGTTCGTGCGCCAGGTACACCATTGGACCGCGTTGCTTTTCGTGGCGTCGATGATCGTGCATATGTGCCGGATATTCTTCACCGGCGCGTTCCGCCGCCCACGCGAGATCACCTGGGTGATCGGCTCACTACTACTGATCCTCGCCCTGTTCGAAGGCTTCTTCGGCTATTCGCTGCCTGACGATCTGCTGTCGGGTACCGGCATGCGCGCGGCCTTCTCGGGTTTCACGATTTCCATCCCTGTGGTGGGCACCTAGTTGCACTGGATGATCTTCGCGGGCGATTTCCCCGGCGACATCATCATCCCCCGTCTGTACATCACGCACGTGCTGCTGTTCCCGGCGATCATGTTGGCGCTGGTCGTCGCACACATCGGAATCGTCTGGTACCAGAAGCACACTCAGTTCCCCGGACCGGCCCGGAACGAGAACAACGTCGTCGGCACACGTATCGTGCCGGTGTTCTCCCTCGATCAGGGCGCCTTCTTCATGTTCACCCTCGCGACAGTGTCGTTCATGGGTGGCCTTTTCCAGATCAATCCGGTCTGGAACCTGGGTCCTTACAACCCGTCGCAGGTATCGGCGGGTTCGCAGCCCGACTTCTACCTGATGTGGACCGACGGCATGGCACGCCTCATGCCGCCTTGGGAACTGTACATCGGCAACTACACCGTGCCGGCAGCCTTCTGGGTCGCGCTGGCGATGGGATTGGTGCTCTTGGCGCTGATGGTGTACCCGTGGATCGAGAAGCGTCTTTCGAGGGACACCGCGCATCACAATCTGCTGCAGCGGCCGCGAGACGTGCCGGTGCGCACAGCAATCGGCGCCATGGCCCTCACGTTCTACGTGATGCTGACGCTGGCGTGTGTCAACGACATCATCGCACTGAACTTCGACATCTCGCTCAACGCGACGACCTGGTTCTTCCGCATCGCGGTGCTGCTGTGCCCGCCTACGGCCTATTTCCTCACCTACCGAATGTGCCTGGGTCTGCAACGCAGCGATCGCGCGGTACTCACCCATGGCATCGAGACCGGCGTGATCAAACGCTTACCGCACGGCGAATACATCGAGATGCACCAGCCGTTGGGCCCAGTCGACGACCACGGCCACCCGGTTCCGCTCGAATATCAAGGCGCCCCGGTTCCGAAAAAGATGAACAAACTGGGGTTGGCGGGCAAGCCCGGGCCGGGCTCGTTCCTGCGCCCGGATCCGGCGCCCGAAGCGGAGCACCTGGTGATGACCGAGCACACCGAAGAACGCAGGCAACTTGCCTTTCTCCGGGAATACCAGCAGCGCCGCGACAACGAAAGGCACGACCGATGAGACGGAGGCGCGCCGGGCACGCCGAAGACTACGGCCTGCTGGTCCCCGCGGCCACCGTCGCCAGCGAGCACGCGGGTAACGTCGTGAAAGACACCTTGCGCGCCAACGGGATCCGTTGCACTGTGGGGCGGACCGACCGACGCGGCCGACTCCACCGCCTGCTCATTCTCGTCTTCCCCGAGGACGCCGCGCGGGCCTACGAGCTGATCTGCGCCCACACGAGCCAGCCTGAATCTTGAAGATGCCACTCGAAGTGGTCGCCAGTGTGTTCGAAGCCGATTCTGTGGACATCGCTCGTGCGGTCAGTTCGTGGAGCGGTGGCGCTGGGAGCGCCGCGAGCAGCACTCCTGTCGGTGGATTCGGACGTACCTATTGCCAACAAGACTGATCTGTCTCTATTTTAACGAGACAGATCAGTCTCTTTCGGCGCTACGGATGGAGTCCTTCATGGCTACGGAGTCAGACTTGCGGGCGGGCGCATGATCATCGGAGCCGCGGAGGAGACGCCCGTCACGATGCTCGCCGCCCATCATGTCGAATTCGGCGCGCCGCTCGCCGTGGGCGAACTGCCCCGGCCGGTTCCGCTCCCTGGGGAGGTGCGGATCAAGGTCGCGGCGACGAGCGTCAACCCCATCGACATGCACACCGGTCGCGGGAACGGTTACGTGCAGTCGATGACACTTCCGCTCATCCCGGGCTGGGACGTCGCGGGAACCGTCGATGCGGTCGGGTACGGCGTGGCGAGGCACCGAGTCGGCGACCCGGTCTTCGGCTTGGCCCGGTTCCCCCATCCGGCCGGGGCTTACGCCGAGTACGTGACGGCGCCCGCACACCACGTGGTGCGCGCTCCGGCAGGCCTCGCCATGGTCGAGGCGGCCGCGCTGCCGTTGTGCGGGCTGACCGCCTGGCAGATGCTCCGAGCGGCGAAAGTGGAGCGGGGCAAGCGTGTCCTGATCGACGGCGCCTCCGGCGGTGTCGGACATCTCGCCGTGCAGATCGCTCGCGCGCTCGGTGCGGAAGTGGTCGCGCTCGCTCGGCCCGAGCACCACTCGCTGGTCACCTCATGGGGCGCCGACGACTGCGTGGACTACCGGGACGCCGCGGCGGTCGCCGCCATCGGCACGGCCGACGCCTTGTGCGATGTCGTAGGCGGCGATCTGGCCCTGCGGCTGTTCGACCGGATCGCCCCGGGCGGGTGCGCTGCGCTCGCCTTGGGCTGGGCAGTCCCGGACTACCGGGCTGAAGCGGACGCGCGAGGAATCCACGCGGTGTCCTGCCTGGTCGATCCGGATCCCGAAGGACTGAGAGCCCTATCCGAACTCGCGGAAGCCGGTTCCTTGCGCGTGCACGTCGGAGCGACCTTCACGCTCGCGGAGGCGAATCGGGCACAGCAGTGGGTGACCAGCCGATCCGGCATCGGCAAGGCCGTCATCGTGCTGCCGGACTCAGCGGAATGACCACCCAGCGAACCGGGACGCCGGCAACCCCGTCCCAGCAACAGGGCACCGCCGGTTCACGCACCCGCCGGCTACGTGGAGCGGCGCTTCGAGAAGCTCTGCTCGACATCGCCTGTCAACTCTTCTACGACAACGGCGTGCATGCCGTCGGTGTGGATGAGGTCGTGCGCCGCGCCGGCATCGCCAAAGCCAGCCTCTACCGGTGGTTCCCCACCAAAGACGCGCTCATCCTCGCGGTTCTCGACCGAATCGACCAGCAACTGTGGGCACGGTGGGACGAAGTGGCGGATCAGTTCGCCGACGATGCCGAGGCAGAGCTGCGGGCCCAGATCACATGGATGACCGACATGGCGGCATCACCTGGATACCGAGGCTGCGCCTTCGTCAACACGGCGGCCGAATTCTCCGAGAGCCATGACGAGATCCGTGGCCGCTGCCTCCAGCACGAGCGGGAATTGGGCGTACGCCTTCGCAGGCTGGGTCGACGCCTTGCCGTGCCCGACCCCGATTCCTTCGCCGACCAGCTCCAGTTGGGGATCGTCGGCACATTCACCACCTCGGGCCTGTTCTCCAGCGCAGGCCCCGGGCGGCGACTCCCGGCGCTCCTCGACGCGATCCTGGCGGCGAATCTCGGTCGCTGAGCGCAGCGCCACTGTGGGCAAGGCTGCCGAGCGACCGCACCGAGGCGGACCGAATGCCGGATCATCGCCGTCGGGCCCGCTGGGCTGCCTCGCGACCGGTGATGATCTGCTTGCGGCGCTGCGTCATCGCTTCGGCGGGTGAGCCGGCGCCGACGATCGCATCGAATACCGCGTGTGCGTCCTCGAGCGCGTCACGTGCGCCGACTCCGGCGGCCGGAGTGATGGCATGGTCGGCGTCACCGATCAGGAGCGCCGAATCCTGCGGCGCACGCGCTCCGTCCAGGGGAACGTTGCGGGCGTTGCTGACATGTACCAGTTCCGTGTGCGACAGGAAATCCGACACCAGTGCCTCAATGGGAGGCGTTGCAGCCGAGATCGTTTCGGCCCATTCACCGACCGGCCGCATCCCGATATCGTCGCGGGTACCGGGAAGGGGTTCGCGCGGGATCCGCAGGAACCACAGAGCCGCCGGATCCTCTGGGCGCCAGATGTGCCCGAAAGTACTGCCCGCACTGCCGTCTTCGGCGATCTCGGCGAAGAAGTGCAGGACTGCGGGTGCGGTGGCAGGCGGGGAATCCAATGGCGTACCGGTCATCCCGTACACCACGACGTCACCGGCGTAGACCGGGACGCGGCCGGGCTCCAGGCCGGCGCGGACGACGGAGTCGATACCGTCGGCGCCGACCACCAGTCCCTCGGCGGCGACGACGTCCGCGCCACGCCGGATCTCGTGGCCGTCGTCACCCGAGGTCACCTCGGTGATCGGCTCGCCATAGCGCAGGTTCGCGCCGGAGCCCGCGACGAACTCCGACAACACACCCATGAGGTTGCGGCGCAACCAGAAACGATGACCGCGACTGGGCATTTCGCTGCGCCGACCGCGACTGTCCGCATAGTCGAGCCCCGCCAGCGGATACGAAATCTCATGCAGCGCCGAACGATCGACGCCCATTGCCTCCATCGCGTCGTGTCCGCGGCCATCGATGAACAGAAACGCCCCGGCTCCGGGGCCGGGGCGCTGCTGCTCGTAGACCGTTACCTGATGACCTCTCCGCGCGAGACCACCGGCCAGACAACTGCCCGCGATCCCACCACCGATAACACTCACCATGTAACTGCGACCTCCTAGCATTGTCGTGCCGACGGCCACCCGCTGGGAGGGGCACTCATCCAGATTGCCACGCTCGGCCGAACCTTCGCCGAGGGCTGATCGACCGAGCGCGGATGGCGCCTCCGCAGAGCATGTCCCACGCCGACGGATCGGGTCGCCCGATCCAAAAGCTCCTCGAGGCAACAGAATCCGAGTGCGGTACGGGTCGAGACATGCGCTCCCCCTCCGCATCGACGGTGCTCAGCTCGGTGGAATTCGCTTCAGGCTGCCGACACCGAGCGATCCACTCGCCCCGGTGCGCAGTGTCGCCTCCACCGCGCGGACGTAGCCGAGAGGGTCTTTGTCTACGGGCTCGACGCCGGCGTAATTGCTCGCTTCGTAGGCGGCGAAGGCGACGGCAAGTCGGTGGCGGCGTGCCACCCCGGCCAGGCGGCGGAAGTCGGTGAGCCCCTCACGTTCTTCCTCGGCCATATGGTCGCTGTTGGCCAGGTTCGCCGCAGCTACGGCCGCGTACCAATTGTCGGTGCCGACCGGGTGTCGCGCTACTTCGGCGACCGCGTCCCTGATCTCGTTGTGATCGTGAATCGCGTCGAGTGTCTCGTCCTCCGTCCCGCTCGCGCGCCGGGCCGCGATCCCCACCTGGAGCAGCTCGGGATAGAAGATCTCCTCCTCGGCCTGCGCGTGCAGCTCGAGGAAGGCCGCCAGCCTGTCCCAGATCGCGGACAGCGCAACGGTTTCCCCGCGATCGATCTGTTCCAGGATCGCGAACAGCCGCCGCTGCTCGTGATGGTCATCGAGAATCAGCTCGGTAATGTCCACATTTCCTCCCTGACGCCGCGTTTCGAGTAAGCACCTGACTCGACGACCGACCGCCGCGCGCGCAGCCGGAACATCCCTGGGAGCCTCACGATAACCTACTACCGAGCCGCGGCCCGACGCTCATATTCCGCCGCATAACCTGCATGAATACCCGATCGCGATCGTCAACGGCAGAGCGCATCGCCGTGCGGCGGCTGATCGAACGTCGAGGCGACGGCTTCGCGACCGATGCTCTGTTTCCACCTGGCAGGTGTGGGTAGCTCGGTGGTGGTGAGGTTCGCTCGGCTCGGTGGGAGGAACGGTGACTCGTTCGCTGATGAAGGTGATTTCCGCGGCGGCGCTGGCGTGCGGCCCGGTTTCCGTCGGAGCCGGTGCGGCGGCCGGTGTACCGCAGTTGCCGCTGCCGCCGATGGGCGGTGGATCGGGGATCGTGATCGATGACCGGGCCGAGTGCACGCTCACCGCCATCGGCTACGACGCGGCCGGCAGGCTGGTCGGTTTGACGGCGGGGCATTGCGGCGAGCCCGGGGCGCAGGTGGCATCGGTGACCTATCCCAGCTACGGGGTGCTGGGGCGGTTCGTCTACGCCGATCACGAACTGGACTACGCGATCATTCAATTCGATGGCGCACGGGTAGCTCCCGCGCGAGACGTCGGTGGTTTTTCCATCGACGGTCTCGGCGCTCCCGCGCGATTCCCCGACGTCGTGTGCAAGAAGGGCCGCACGACCGGCCGAACCTGCGGTGTCGCCTGGGGCGACATGATGGGCCGCGGCAGCGACACCTGGACCCAAATGTGTGTGCTCAAGGGCGATTCCGGCGCACCGGTAGTGATCGGTACGACCCTGGTCGGCATGGTCAACGCTTACTGGGGCATGGGGTGCCTCGGGCCCGAGGTGGGAACCGACATCAACGCCATCCTCGCCGACATCGACTCCCGCGACGACGTCGGCACCGGATTCCGTCCCATCTGATCCCAGCAGGGTGACCGGCCTGCCGGTCGAGCGAACTTCGGCACCGCAGTAGCGACCCGAATTCGCTCTACATCCGGGTCGGACGTCGAACCGAACCGATCACGACGGCTACCGCCGACGCCCGGTGAATCGCGGGGATCGGTCAATCGGCCGACGGGCGCTGCGCGGCCGACGGCCCTTCGGTCAGGGCGGCCAGGACCGCCGAAGTGTCGTGATAGTAGGGCCGGAATTCGGTGATCAGGCCGTCTCGAAAGCTGATCCATTGCAGCAGTGAGGTTTCCAGTATCTGTCCGGTGCGCCGCGCACGTAGGCGACCCCGGCTGTAGACCACGACACTGGCCGCGTCGTCGAGGAAATGCTGCTCGTCGAACCACAAGCCGTCCCAGCTCTCTCGCATCGCGGCGAGGAATCTCCGGAATCCGTCGTGTCCATGCCAATCGCCGCCATAGGGCAGGCTCGACGCCTGGCGCATGACCACATCCGGCGCCAGATGCCGAGCCATCTCCTCGAACCCGGACCCGTCGGTGAGATACGCCGCCTCCGACGCGTAGAAGGCCCTCAGGGTGCTCATCACATCAGCTGTCATGCGCACGATCCTCGTCACCGCCACCCCGCCCGCGCTGGCGAGAATCAGCCATCGCGATAGACCGGGGGGTCGGTTGTGTTACCTCTCCCCACTGTCTCCCGTCATAGGAGTGACGGCCCCGGCAGCTCGGTCGAAATCATCCTGTGGTCGCACGAGGTCGCTGCCCGACAGCCGATAGAGGCGCGACCGGGCGCGGCGCCCGGTCCACTAATGACCCCTCGGACCAGAGCGAGCGCCCGGCTTCGTCCGCCACGACATGTTCGCGGTCCCCTTCCACGAATCGTCGTCCGCCGGACGTCAGTCGATGGATGCGGACGCCTCGTCGCGAAGGGCGGCGATCGTGGCGCGCAGTGATTCCGCGGTGGGCGTCGGCTCGATGCCGAAGGCCGCGGTCGCCGCCGAGGAGTCGATCACGAACGGACGATCGAACTGATACCGCAGTTCGCGCATCTCGCGGGCATTGGCATCGAAGAGCCCTCCGACCCAGAGCACGGTGGCGGGCATCCGGCTCACCCGCGCGGGCGGTGCGTCCGCGACCGTCGCCGCGAGCCCGGCGAGTTCGCGAAGGGACAACGGCGGCGCGGTGGGCGTGTGCCATGCGCGGCCCCAAGCGTTCTCGTCGTGGGCGACCGCGACGAGAGTACGTGCGGTGTCGGTGACGTCGGTCCAGCTGTGCGCGGCGTCCGGATCGGCGGGGAACAGCACCCGGCGGCCGGCGAGCACGGCGGGCAGCGCCGCGACGGTGAACGCCGATGTCGCTCCGGCGCCGAGGTAGTCCGATCCGCGTACTTCGGCGGTACGGACACGGCCCGCTTCGTGTGCCGCCAGCGCCTCGGTCCAGAGCTTCGCGCGCACGCGTCCTTTCACGCTGTTGGGACGCAGCGGGTGCTGTTCGCTGATCGGACCGTCGACCTGACCGTAGCCGTACAGGTTTCCGACGCTCAGCAGCGCGGCGCCGGTAGCCTCCGCCGCCTGCAACACGGCGGCGGCCAGCGGCGGAAAGTCGCTCGCCCAGCGGTGATACGGAGGCTGCGCGCACTGGAAGATCACCTCCGCATCCGCGCAATGCCCGATCAATGCCGCCGAGTCGGTGGCGTCAGCGGCGACGCGCTCGATGAGCGGATGATCCGGGCCGACGCCGCGCCGGGTGATCACGCGCACCTGGGCGCCGCGTGCGGCGAGCAATGCGGCGGTGGTCGCGCCCACCGGGCCGGCTCCGATGACTACGTGCAGAACCATGACAATCCATCCTGTCGAGCGTTCCGTTTCGAGAACAGTGTTCTCCATGCAGCTTCACCGTAAGACAGAACAATGTGCGAAGTCAAGAGCACTGTTCACTGAAACAACATATGTTCTGTTATCGGTTGATTGTTCTCTACACTGGGGAGATGTCCGCCCGATCCCTACGCGCCCGCGTCCGCTCCGAGATGACCGAGGAGATCAAAGAGGTCGCGCGCAGACGGTTGGCCGTGGACGGCGCGAACCTGTCCTTACGCGGGGTCGCACGGGATATGGACATCGTTCCATCCGCGCTCTACCGCTACTTCCCGAGCCGGGACGACCTGCTGACCGCCTTGATTCTCGACGCCTACCGCGCCATGGCCGCCGAAGCCGAAGCCGCCGACGCGAAGGTCCCTGCCGCCGATCTACGCGGCCGGTGGCTGGCGGTGTGCTCGGCGGCGCGAGACTGGGCACTGGCCCATCCGGCCGAATACGGACTGCTCTACGGCAGTCCGGTGCCCGGATACTCCGCACCCGAGGACACCGTGGCCCCCGCCACGGCCGTGGTCTTCCGGCTGGTCGCCATCGCGCAGGCGGGGGCGGGAAAACTGACGCCGCCACCCCTTCCGGCCCCGCTGCCCGCGCCCGTCCGCACCGACCTGCGCCGACTCATCGAGCAGAAGCCGCCCGCCGACATGCCCGAAGACGTACTCGACCGCATCTTCATCGGCTGGACCCAGCTGTTCGGCCTGATCAGCTTCGAGATCTTCGGCCGCCTGAACGGAACCATCGACGCCCGCGACGAATACTTCGGTCACCACATGAACGTGATGGCCGACCTGGTCGGCCTACCGTAACCCGGCCTTCGGCAGTCTCCTCGCCGCCTTCTTCGCAGCCCGCCCTCGATCCGGACCGACCAGCTCATCTGTACGACGGCATGGCGGCGTGTCCGCACCGGCGTGCGGGTAGCGCACGCCGGGCGGCGCTACGGTACACAGCACCGAGCTTCTCCGCGTTCCATTCGACCGAACATGACTCATTCGTGGAGGAACATTGCCGAACTCGTTCACTCGCAGGGGATTTCTGTCCAGTGCGGCCACCTCGGCCACGGCCGCGGCCGCCGTCACGACCGGAGCCGCGCCGGGCAAGGCCCGAGCGGACACCGATCCGGACAAGCCGAACATCCTGGTGATCATCGTGGACGAGATGCGGACACCCGTGTGGTTTCCCGACCAGCAGACACTGGACGCCGTGCTGCCGAACATCGCCCGGATCCGCCGCGGCAGCGTGTCGTTCGAGAATCACTACACGGCGGCCAACGACTGCACGCCCGCCCGTGGTTGCCTGCTGACCGGCCTCTACGCGCAGCAGACCGGGGTCATGGTCGTGTCGGAGTCGACGTTGTCGCCGCTGTTCCCGACGTGGGGGTCCATGCTGCGCGACCACGGTTACGACACCACCTACTGGGGCAAGTGGCATCTCGGCAGCTACCCGGATCGCACACCGGGCGCGCTCGAAGCCTACGGATTCCACGGCGGCACCTATCCCTCACCGAACGGCGCGCCGGGTCAAGGGCTGCAAATGGATCCGAAGATCGTCGACCAATTCGTCGACTGGTTCCACAACGATTCCGGCAATGCGCCTTGGTGCACGACGGTGTCGCTGGTCAACCCGCACGACATCCAATGGTGGCCGCGCTGGACCCGTCGCGACCAGTTCAACGCCGACATCCCGCGCTGGATGAACGAGATGCCGCCCAATTTCGAGTCGCTCGAACAACTTTCGCGCAAACCGCGCCTGCAGATGGCGCTGGTGGAGGTCTCGGCGCTGGCGTTCGGAGCGGCGCCCTACGGAACGCCGGAAGCCATGCAGGCCTGGATCGAGATGCGCAATCTGTATCTGTGGGCGCAGCAGCAGGTCGATATCCAGATCGGCCGCGTGCTGGACACCTTGCAGTCGCGTCCGGACGTCGCCGCCAACACCGTCGTCGTCTTCACCTCCGACCACGGTGATTACGCGGGCTCTCACGGCCTGCACGGCAAAGGCGGCGCCGCCTATGACGAGGCGCTGCGCGTCCCGCTCTACGTCCACGATCCGCGCGGTCAGTTGAGCCCGGTGACCGGGACGAGCACCAGGGACCAGCTCACTTCCAGTGTCGATTTCACTCCCCTGCTGCTCACCATCGGCACCGGCGGCGACGAATGGCGCGGCGACGGACGCTACGAACATCTCAGCGGGCGTCTCGACATCGCCGCGCTGTGCCGCAACCCGGGAGCCGCGGGCAGGCCGTGGGTCGCCCATACCACCGATGAGGCTTCGATCGAGGAAGCCGCGGTGCTGTTCGATCAGGACGCCCCGGGCCACGTCGCGATGGTGCGTACCCCGGACGCGAAATTCGCCTCCTATTCCCATTGGGTGCACGGCCGGATCCAGATCGACCCGGCGGCCGCACAGGAATTCGAGCTCTACGACTACAGCACCGACGGCGGCAGGCTCGAACTCGACAACCAAGCCGCCACCGGGAACCCGTTGCGCGGCGAGATGGAGTCGCTGCTGGACAACGTCATTCGCTCCGAGATCCAGCAACCGCTGCCGCCGTATCTGCGGGCCGCGCAGGACGAAGGCATCGGCGACTACCTCTCGGCGCAGACGAACGTGTTGGTCCAAGCCGAACGCATCGGCAACGCCTTGCTCGATCTCGTGCCGAAGCCGTCCTAGCTCCTATAGCAAGCCCCGCACGCCCAGGTCGGTGACGTATTTCTCGATCAGCTCACGGGAGATCTGCGGAATATCCTGATCGGCTCCGATTTTCGCGGCCCGGACGGCAGCCCGGAATTTCTCCGCGGGCAATGCCGAGCCACGAACGGCCGGGGCCGGTCGTCGATAGGCGTGCAACAACGGCAGCACGGAGGCCTGGCGCTGACCTTCCGGTAACGCCCGCAGGGAGGTCTCGAATCGGGTGAGCCACTCGTCGTAATCGGCGATCCGCTCGATGCGATGGCCCGCGTCGATCAGCCAGTCGACGAACTCGTCGAGCGAGCGGCCGTCGTCGTGCGGGTTGAGTACGTCGAAACTGCGGAAACCTGTCCCCGCCGTCGCGCCGAGAATGGTGATCGCCTCGGCGGTGAAATCGGCGGGCAGGCCGTCGTAGTGGGCGCGCGAGCGTTGGCCGTTCGCGTCGGTGCGGTAGAAGGAGAACGGCGCGATCCCCGTGACGAGCAGGCTCAGCAGCAGCCGGGTGAAGATGTCGGGCACGTTGAGCTGACCGGCGTAACGCCGGTCGGCGAGGATCATGTCCGACCGGAACACCGCCACCGACAGCCCCCACAGGTCATGGGCCTCGCGCAGCAGCACTTCGCCGGCCCACTTGCTGTTGCCGTAGCCGTTGGCGTAACTGTCGTCCACCGCGCGCACCGCGCTGAGCTCGCGGATGTCGCCGTCCTCGGCGAAGACGGCCGGGTCGATCTGCGTGGCCACGGCGACCGTGGACAGATAGGTGAACGGCTTGAGCCGCGTGGTCAGGGCGAGACGGATCAACTCGGCGGTGCCGACCACGTTGGGACCGAACAGTTGCCGATACGGCAGCACGTGGTTGACCAGTGCGGCGGGATGCACGATCACGTCGACCTGTTCGGCCAGCCGTTGCCAGGTCCGATCGTCGAGCCCCAGGTTCGGATCACCGATGTCGCCGGGGACCACCTCCAGATGCGCGGCGGCCAGATCGTGGAACTCCTGCACCAGGCGGGGATCTCCGGTGTCGAAGGCGCTGTCGAGTCGCTTGCGCGCCGCGGCGGCGTCGGAACCCCGGACCAGGCAGACCAGCGTGCCTCCGCTGTCGTGCATCCGCCGCAGCCATTCCAGGCACAGGAAACGGCCGAGGTAGCCGTTCGCGCCGGTCAGCAGCACCGTGCGCACCGTTGCGGAGGGGCGCGCCAGATTCGGCGCCTCGGCGAGCGTGCGGGCGTCGAGGAACTTGTCGAGGGTCAGATCGGCGGCGCGCACCTGCGACCCGGCGCCGTGCACCGAGGCGTAGGTGGCGCCCCGCGTCCCCGAGGCGCGTTCGGCCGAGATGTAAGCCGCCACCTCGCGCAGACCGTTGGCCGGGCTGATCACCACCGACACCGGCACCTCGACCTCGAAGATCTCGTGCAGCAGGTTCGACAGCGACAGCGCCGAGAGCGAATCGCCGCCGAGGTCGCCGAAGTGCGCGTCGGGGCGCAGATCGGCGTCCGCGCAGCCCAGTACGGCCTTCGCCGCCCGGCTCACGGTCTCCAGCACAGGCAGGTGCTCCGCGGTGCGGCGCAGGTCGAGCAGTTCGTTCGCCTGCCCGGCGGCCTGCTCGGCGTAGAGTGCCTGCAAGCGTGGCTCGTAGTGCTCTTTGAGCTTGGGCCGCAACAGCTTTCCGATGCCGCTCAGCAACCCGTTGGCGGTGGTGAACGGTTCCGGTTCGATCAGGAACTCGCGCGGGATCTCGTAGGACTGCAGCTCGGCGTCCTTGGCCAGTTGTCGCAGCGAGTCGCTCAGCGCCGTCTTCGCCTTCTCGGGATCGCCCCAGCCCAGCACGTCCTCGGTGGGCACGATCACGGCGAGCAGATAGGCGCGTTCGCTGCTGCCGTACACGAAGATCTGCCGGATCAGCGGACTGGTCGCATAGACCGACTCCAGGCGCGAAACCGCGACGAATTCGCCCTGGGAGAGTTTCAGCACGTTGTTGCGCCGATCGACGTAGACCAGGTGATCCGGGCCGAGTTCGGCGACGATGTCACCGGTTTTGTAGAAGCCGTCGGAGTCGAAGACCTCGGCCGTGACCTCGGGCCGCTTGTAGTACCCGGAGATCAGGGTGCTGCTCTTCAACAGCAGCTCGCCGCGCGGATGCGGCTTGTCGGTCCGGAAGTAGCCCAGCTCGGGGACGTCGACGAGTTTGTAGTCCAGTACCGGCGGCCGCTGCACTCGTTCATCGATGACGACCACGCCGCCCGCCTCGGTGGATCCGTAGCCGTCGTGCAACTCCAGATCGAGGACCGACTCGACGAACGATTTCATCTCCGCCGACACCGGAGCGCTTCCGCAGATCGCCATGACCAGTCGTCCGCCCAGGAAGTGTTCGCGCAGTTCGGTTTTCACCTCGGCTTCCAGCGCGACGCGGTCCACACCGGGTCCGTAGCGCCGGTCCACCTCGCTCCGGTAGCGCTGGAAGACCATGTCGCACACGCGCGGAACGAAGAACAGCTCGGTCGGCCGGGCCAGCGCGATGTCGTCGAACAGCGTCGACATATCGCTCTTGGCCGCGAAGTACGCGGTGCCGCCGCGCGCCAGCACGCCGGTCAGCGACCCGCGACCGGCCACATGGCTCATCGGCATGTAGTTGAAGTTGATCGCGGCGACGTCGGGCCGGTTCACCCATCCCCTGGCGACCAGCCGCTGGCTGTACATCGCGCCTTTCGGGGTTCCGGTACTGCCCGAGGTGTAGATCAGCAGCGCCAGCGGGTCCTCGCCGGGATCGGCGACGAACAGCGGCGCCGGCGGCAGCGCCCGGCCTCGCGCCAACACCTCATCGAGCGATTCGACGCGCACCGCGCTGCCCGCGTCGGCCAGCCGCGCGCGGGCCGCGTCGAACGCCGCCCGCTGGTCGTCGTCTTCCGGGTGGTAGTCGAAGACGACCAGCCGTTGTGGCCCGGACTCCGACAGCGCGCACGTCACCGCGGCGTCGAGCAGTTCCGGTGTCGCCGCGAGCACCCGCGGCTCGGTCTCCGCCACGATCGCGGTGAGCTGGGCGACCGGGGCGCTGGATTGCATGGGCACCGCGACCAGGCCGAGGTGGATGCAGGCCAGGTCGAGCGTGGTGTAGTCACTGCTGGTGAAGCCAAGGATGCCCACGAAGTCGCCCGCCCGCAGCGGTGTGTCCGCGTCACCGTACCATGCGGCGGCGACCGCGCGCACGCGCTCCCACAGCTCGCCGTAGGTGATGGTGCCGAACCGCGGCAGCAGCGTCAGCGTGGTGCGTCCGGTTTCGTCGGTGTGCAGCTCGGTCGCGCGCTCGGCGACGGCGGGCCGGTCGGCGTAGCCGACCATCACCGTCTCGATGATCTGAGCGAGCCCCGCTCCGGGGTCGCGAATCTTCTCGGCGACGTCCGCACGCGGTGTGGCGTTGCGGATGTCGTCGTATTCGGCATACAGCCGGGTGATGCGGCGCATGAGCCGCTCCCCGTGTGTTTCGGGTGCCACGACGACCTCCTTCGGTCCTTGAACGCGCCTCCATAAACACGTTAGCTCGACTAAGTACTTTGGTCAGGTGATAGCCGCCGCATACGTCTGTGACACTGGACACGGTGCCGGGAATGTCTTGAAACTACTCGGTATTGCGTTGTGCCGCACACTCAGCCTGGTGCTGCCGATACCAGTGTTATCGGGCTCCTGTTACCGGTGCCCGGCGCACCGCATGCTCGGTGCATGACACAGACCATATCGCCGGGGCCCGCGGCGGCGACGACGCCCGCGGCGGCCGCGACCGCACCGGCCGTGCTGGGAGCGCGGCGTTCGCTTGCCCTCCTCGCCGTCATTCTCACCGGGCAGTTCATGGCGGTGCTGGATGCCTCCATCGTCAACGTCGCCATTCCCTCCATCCGCAATTCCCTGCACACCAGCGGCGCGGCGCTGCAGCTGATCGTCGCCGGGTACGTCATCGCCTACGCCGTCCTGCTGGTCACCGGGGCGCGCCTCGGCGACCGATTCACCCAGCGCCGCGCGTTCATCGCCGGACTGGCGCTGTTCACCCTCTCCTCGCTGGCCTGCGGTCTGGCCTGGAACGAGGCATCGCTGATCGTCTTCCGGTTCGCCCAGGGCGTCGGCGCGGCGGCCATGGTGCCGCAGATCATGACGCTCATCCAGCGCACCTTCACCGGCGATGCCCGCGCGCGGGCGCTGAGCGTCTACTCGGCCATCATCTCCGGCGGCATGGTCGCCGGACAGGTCCTCGGCGGGCTGATCGTCAACGCCGATCTCTTCGGCAGCAGCTGGCGCGGCGTGTTCCTGGTGAACGTGCCGATCGGCCTCGTATTGCTCGCGGCGGCGCCGCGCATCCTGCCGTCCTCGGCCCAGCGGCTCGAGCGCAAGCTCGATCTGCCGGGGCTGGCCACGCTCACCGCGTCGGTGCTGCTGCTGGTGTTGCCGCTCGTGCTGGGGCGGGAGCTGGATTGGCCGTTGTGGTCGTGGATCGCCCTCACCGCCAGCGCGCTCGGCTTCGCCTCGTTCGTGGCGATCGAGCGGGTCGTCGCCACCCGTGGTGGCGAGCCCCTGTTCGCGCGGGCGGTGCTCACCGCGCCCGGCCTCGTACCCGCCGCGGTCGCGCTGTTCGTGACCATGGCGACCTTCGGCGGCTGGATGTTCGTCATGGCGATCCACCTACAGAGCACACTGGGCTACAGCGCGCTGCACGCGGGTCTGCTGTTCGTCCCCCTCGGCGTGACCTTCGCCGTCGCCAGCCTGAACTGGGAACGCGTCCCGGCCCGGTTCCATCCGGCGATGATCCCGCTCGGCCTGGTCGTCGGGGCGGTGAGCATGGTCGCCCTCGGCGTGCTGCTACGTGACGGCGGCGAGGTCGGACCGCTCGCGCTGACCCTGCTCGGCCTGTGCGGCGCGGGCAACGGTATCGCCTTCAGTCCGCTCATGACCCGCACGCTGGCCAAGGTCCCGATGAGCCTGGCGGCCGACGCGAGCGGCATCCTGGTGACCAACGTGCAACTCGGCGTGGTAGTCGGGATCGCCGGTTTCGGGTCGCTGTTCCTCGGCCTCGCGGGCAGCACGGTACGCAGTGCGGCGCACGCGCTCGGCGGCACCGCGATCGCCGAGGGCCTCACGGTCCTGCTGGCGGCCGCTTTCGCGGCTCGTGCGGCACGGTAGCCGACCGTCCGTTCGACAACCTTCGAATCATCGCGACGCAAACCATCGCGATCGGCCGCCCCTTGCGCGCATGCTCGCAAGGGGTGCGCCGCCGGTGGCCCGAGCCGGATCGTGCCCGGCTCGGGCAACCGGTCGTCGCGTCATCGTTCGCGGGATGAAAGAAGGTGCGGGATGGGGGTTTTCGCGCTCGGTGTAGAACTCGACGGAGAGGGGTTCCGCCCCGAGGCGTGGCGGCGGGCGGCACACGCACCGGACCGCCTGCTCACCGCGGATACCGTGCACAGGCGGGTGGCCGCCGCCGAGAACGCCGGGTTCACCCTGGCCACGTTCGCCGACTCGATCCTGCCGGGGCAGGAGATTCCCGGTCGCATCGACGCGGTGACGCGGGCCTCCTTCGTCGCGGCAACGACGAGCACGATCGGTCTGGTTCCTACCGTGGCCACCACCTACGCCGAACCGTTCCACACGGCATCGCAGGTGGCGTCGCTGGACTACGCCTCACGGGGACGGGCCGGATGGATCGCCGAGCGCGTCGACGATCCGCGCGCCGCCGCCACCTGGGGACGTCAACCGGTGACAGCAGACGCCGATCTGGCTCGCGAGCAACGGGATTCGATCGAAGTGGCCCGCCGCCTGTGGGACTCATGGGAGGACGACGCGGTGATCCGCGACTACGCCGGTGGCCGTTTCCTGGACCGGAGCAAGCTGCACTACATCGACTTCGAAGGCGAGACCTTCTCGGTGAAAGGACCGGCGATCGTGCCGCGGCCGCCACAGGGTCAGCCCGTGGTATTCGGCGCCGAAGGTGAGGTCGACGTCCGGTTCGTCGCCGCCGATTCCGTCGCGGCCGCCGTGGCGGCGGGCTCGGCCGAGGATGCGCTGGTATTCGCCGAAATCGAAGTCACGCTGGATATTCCGGGCACCTCCGCAGCGCAGCGCTTCGGCGAAGTCTCCGGTTCGCCCGGCCGCCTGGCGTTCTCCGGCTCGGCCGGAGAATTGACCGCTCTGCTGACCGAGCTCAGCGCGCATCTGGACGGAGTGCGGCTGCACCTCGCCGTGATCGATGAGGACCTACCCGTGCTCGCGCGCGAAGTCGTGCCCGCGCTGCTGCGCACCGGAGTCGCCCGCCGTCCCATTCCCGGTTCGACGTTGCGCGCCAACCTCGGCCTGAACCGTCCCGCCAACCGCTACGCGACCACCCGCTGATCGTCAGGAGATCGTTTCCGTGACCGACTTCCCGCGTCCCGACGCCCAGGTCCATTTCGGCGTCTTCTTCCAGGGCGTGAACCACACCACCATCTGGTCCGACCCGTCCAGCGGCTCCCAGATCGACTTCGAAACCTTCCGCCGGGTCGCGCAGACCGCCGAGCGCGGCTTGTTCGACGCGTTCTTCCTCGGTGAGGGCCTGCGCCTGCGCGAGCAGGACGGCGCGATCCTGGAACTGGACATCGCGGGCCGCCCCGACGCGATCACCCAGCTCGCCGCGCTGGCGGGCGTCACCCGGCACATCGGCCTGGTGGCCACCCAGAACACCACCTACAACGAGCCCGCCGACCTGGCGCGCAGACTCGGCGGCCTGGACCTGCTGTCCGGTGGCCGGGCGGGCTGGAACGCGGTCACCACGGACAACGCCTGGACCGGCGCGAACTTCCGGCGCGGCGGATTCCTGGACCACGCGCTGCGTTACGAGCGCGCCGGGGAGTTCGTCGCCACGGCGCGGGCGATCTGGGACGCCTGGGATGACGGCGCGATCGCGACCTCGCAGCAGAGCCCGTCGTGGGCGCGTGCCGAGACGATCCATCCGGTGGTGCGGACCGGCCCGCACTTCGACGTGACGATCACCCCCACGCTGCCGCGCAGCGCGCAAGGGCATCCGGTGATCTTCCAGGCGGGTGACTCACCCACCGGGCGCGATTTCGCCGCTGCGCACGCCGATGTCATCTTCTCCAGGCACGGAACGCATTTCGACGACGCGCTGGCCTTCGCGAACGACATCCGCGCACGCCTGCGCGCGGCGGGCCGCCCCGAGGACGACATCCGGATCCTGCCCGGCACGCAGATCATCCTGGCGGAGAAGGAATCCGAGGTCGAGGAGAAAGTGCGCTGGGTGAAGAGCGGCCAGTACACCGGCCAGACCGCGCTGTCGCTGGCCGGCCAGATCTGGGGCCGCGACCTGTCCGCCCTCGACCCCGACGGCCCTCTGCCCGCGGACGATCCGCAGCCCCGCCCGATCTCGGAGACCCGAGGCGCACCGCGTTCCGGACAGGACCCGATCGCCGTCGCACGCGAATGGCGGGCCAGGGCAGAGGCGGAAAACCTCTCCCTGCGCGAAGTCGTGATCGCCTCCACCGAACGTTCCGGCTTCGCGGGCACCCCCACCCAGGTCGCGGACGAACTGGCCCGCTGGGTCCGCCACGGCGCGACCGACGGCTTCAACATCTCCCCCTACCTGGTCCCGACCGGCCTCGACGAAATCGTGAACTGGCTCGTCCCCGAACTCCAAGACCGCGGCGTCTACCGCACGGAATACACCGGAACCACCCTCCGCGCCCACCTCGGCCTACGCGAACCCCTCACCCGCCGCCCCTGATCGCACGACAGCCGAGCCCGAAGTTGTCGAGTGGCACACCATCGAGAGGTCTACTCGCGATTCGCCGCAGCGATGCGCCATTCGTGAAGGGATACGACCGGAGCCGCCGTCCCGGATGGACGGCGGCTCCGGTTTCACGTTCGGTCAGAGCACGGATTCGATGGCGGCGACCAATTCTGGTGCGTCGGGGGTGGTCCGGGGGCGGAAGCGGCCCGCTACCTTGCCGTCGCGGTCGATCAGGAACTTCTCGAAGTTCCACTGGATGTCGCCGGCGTTGCCTTCGGCGTCGGGGGTGTCGGCCAGGGTCCGGTAGAGGGCGTGGCGCTCATCGCCGTTGACGTCGGTCTTCTCCAGCAAGGGGAAGTCGACGCCGTAGGTGGTGGAACAGAACTGCTGGATCTCCTCCGCGGTGCCGGGCTCCTGACCCATGAACTGGTTGCACGGCACGCCGACCACGCTGAAACCGCGCGGGCCGTAGGACTTGTGCAGTTCGACCAGGCCGGAGTACTGCGGTGTCAGCCCGCATTTCGAGGCCACGTTCACCAGCAGCACGGCGCGGTCGCCGACCAAGTCGGCCAAGGTCGTCGACTCGCCGGACAGCGTGCGTAGCGGGACTTCTCGAAGGCTCATAGGTATCCGTTCTCGATTCCGTAGATCCACCCCGACGGCCACGCTACCGGATCACCGGGTTTCCGACCGCCGCGGGCGCATCGGCCTACGAGTTTTCAGCGCAACCTGGTTCGGCGCATCAGCCGCAGCGACATCAGGGTCATCTTCAGCTGCTTGTCGTAAGGCTGACCGGCCCGCGCGGCGAGCACCTGCTTCTTGAGCACGCCGACGTTCACCGTATCGGTGTACTTCAACAGGCCCTGGTCACCGTGCCTGGTGCCGACTCCGGACTGCTTCACTCCACCCGACGGCGTGCCTTTGGCGGCGTAGGTCGCGACGAAGCCGTCGTTGATGTTGATGTTGCCCGCTTGCAGCTGTGCGGCGATCCGCTCGCCGTGTGCCGCATCCCGGGTCCACACGCTGGCGTTGAGACCGTAGTCGGTGGCGTTGGCCAGGCGCACCGCTTCCTGCTCGTCGTCGAACGGGTACACGGTGACGACCGGGCCGAAGGTCTCCAGCGTCGCGTGGGTCATCTCGGGTGTCACGCCGGTCAGCACGGTGGCCTCGTAGAAAGCGGGACCGACATCCGGGCGCGCTTGCCCGCCGACGTGCACGGTGGCGCCTTTGGCCCGCGCGTCGTCGACGTGCGCGGCGACCCGTTCCAGATGCTGCGGGGAGACCAGCGAACCGAACTCCGGCGTGTAGTCGTAGGCCCCGCCGATCTTTCCGTTCAACTCCGCCGCCGCGGCGACCAACCGGCGCAGGAATTCCTCGTGGAGGGACCGGTGCACGTAGATCCGTTCGATGTGCATGCACGCCTGCCCCGAGTTGGCGAACGCGGCGAACACCGCACCGGGAACCACCTCGTCCAGGTTCGCGTCGGCGAGCACGATCATCGGGTTCTTGCCGCCCAGTTCCAGGCTGCATCCGATGAGGTTGCGACCGGCCTGCTCGCCGACGATCCGGCCGGTGGCGGTCGAGCCGGTGAACATGACGAAGTCGACGTTGTCGATCAGGGTCGGCCCGATGTCGGGCCCTTCACCGCACACCACCTGGACCAGGCCGCGGGGCAGCCCGGCGCGGTGCAGCAGTTCGACGCCGAAGAGCACGCACAGCGCGGTCTTGTTGTCCGGCTTCAGGACCACGCCATTGCCTGCCATCAGCGCGGGCATGGCGTCGGACAGGGCGATGGCGAAGGGGAAGTTCCACGGCGCGATCACGGCGACGAGACCTTTGGGCCGGTGCTGCTCGATCGAGGAGGTGATCAGCGGCATCGCGCCGCCGCGCCGCTTCGGCCGCAGCACCCGGCGCGCGGTCTTGAGGTAATGGCTGATCACCATGGGCACGTCGCAGGATTCCTCGACGGCCATGCGACGGGTCTTGCCGCACCCGATCTGGATGAGGTCGGCGATGGTCTCCACCTCGCCGAGGATCAGCTCGTGCAGCCGCTCGAACACCCGAAGCCGCCGGCGCAGCGGCAGTGCGGCCCACTCCGTCTGCGCCGCCCGGGCGGCGGCGCACGCCGTCAGCACATCCTGCGGGGACGACTGCGGAAGCGCACCGACCGCCGCGCCGGTGTAGACCTCGGTCATCTCGTATGGCGCCGCGCTACCGTCGGCGGCGACCAGGCCGGTCAGCCGGGCGAGCAGTTCCCCGGTGATCCTGGCGGGCAAGGTGCTCTCGGCTTTGTCGGTGTGTGCTGTGCTCATCGGATCTTCTCCATGATGTCGGGCATCGCCGCAGGTGCCGGGCCGGACCGCGCGACTGAATTAGAACACGTTCCGATTTTGGATTCATCGTATTCGCCCGGCCGCGCCGTGCCTACCTGCCGCGAGGGACGAATTCCGCTCATTCGTCCGTGACGATCGACAGCGCTTGGGTCGGGCAGTAGCGGACCGCGCGCTGTACGTCGCCGCGGGCCCGCGGGTCCGCGGCGGCGTCGAGGATCTCGACTTTGCCGCGCTTGGGAACGTGGAACGCCTCCGGCGCCTCGTCCTGGCACACGGCATGCCCCTGACACAGATCCAGATCGGCGAGCACTCGCATCGTGGCTCCTTACTGTTCGTTCGGTCCCGCGTCGTCCGGGAGGGGACGTATCGGCGCCTCGGGTTGCACTTCGACCAGCACCAAGTGCGAGCCGCGCGGGGTGGATACCACCGCGACCACCGCGGCGGCCAAGTCGCTCGCGCGCAACATGTACGGATGCCTGGCGAACCCCCACGCTTTCCAGTCCTCCAGCACCGGGCCGACGATCTCGGGCGTGGAGTCCATGCCCATGCCGGTCAAGGTCGGTCCGGGGCGCACCTGGGACAGGCGGACGCCGCTACCCTCGAGCTCCATACGCATCTGCGCGGCCATCGCTTCCAGTCCCGCCTTGGCTGCGCTGTAGGCGCCCGTACGCGGACGCGGCTCGGAGGCACAATCCGAACTGATCAACACGACGTCGCCGCGCTGCCTGCGCAGCATGCCGGGCAGCACCCGGTGCACGAGACGCTGCGCACCGACCAGATGGACCTGCACCTGGCGCACGAATCGTTCCGGATCCATCGCGTACGCCTGCCCGAACTCGATGTCGCCCGCACTGGAGACCAGGATCTCGGTGGGGCCGAGTGCTTCTTCGGCGGCACGCACGAATTCCTCCACCGAATCCGGCTCGGTGACGTCCAACCGATGGGCGAACGCCGCACCGCCGTCGGCCCGGATCTTGTCCGCCAGTTCGGCGCACTGCTCGACGCGACGCGCGCCGAGCGCGACCGGGTGGCCGAGTTCGGCCAGGGCGACGGCGGTGGCCGCGCCGATCCCGGAGGAGGCGCCGGCGACGAGCGCGGGCCTGCGCTCCGGATGGGGTGCGAATCTTGGCATTATCGGGTCTCCACGGTGATGGGTAGGTGGGCGAAGCCACGCACATTGGACGAATGAACACGGGCGATACCGGACTCGAGGACGTCGTAGGACCACACTCGGGACGCGAACTCGGTCAGCGCGACGGTCGCTTCCAAACGGGCCAGGTGCGCCCCCAGACAGAAATGCATACCCGCACCGAAGTCATACGGATCGAACACCAGTGGCTCCACCGCAGCCGTCATCGCCCACACTCCCAAACCGATAACACGTTCCGCAACGCGGCACCACATGTCGGCCCGAATGAAGACAGATAGCTGGACATGTGTCTGGACACTACCACCGCGTACTCTATCTCGACAATCATCCGATCAGAGCTCACTTCTCCGCTCGGGAGCGAAACACCGGCGAGAGTCGAGACAAGCCGGACCACCTGACACCCGGATCTCGGCGAGAATGGCAGAGTTAGAACCTGTTATTGCCACCTGTCGCATTCCAAGACTATATTCCGTACACGTGTCCAGACAGTATCGGAGTAATCCATGAGCAGCCTTCTGCCCGCCGACGGGTCCCGCCTGCTGATCGGCGGCAAGCTGGTCGAGGGCGCCGACGGTGTCTTCGCGACGGTGAACCCCGCGACCGAGGAGGTCCTCGGCCTCGCCGCCGACGCGAACGCGGCCGACCTCGACGCGGCCGTCGACGCCGCGCGCACCGCGTTCGACGAGACGGACTGGTCGCGCGATCACGCCTTCCGGGCGCGCTGTCTTGCGCAGTTGCGCACCGCGCTGGAATCCCATGTCGAAGAACTGCGCGACATCACGATCGCCGAGGTCGGCGCACCGCGGATGCTCACGAGCGGCCCGCAACTGGAAGGCCCGGTCGCCGATCTCGGTTACGCCGCCGGGCTTCCCGAGACCTACTCCTGGGAAGCCGATCTGGGCGTGGCCGCGCCGATGGGCATCAAGACGCGCCGAGTACTGCGCCGCGAGCCGATCGGTGTGGTCGGGGCGATCACGCCCTGGAACTTCCCGCACCAGATCAACTTCGCCAAACTCGGCCCGGCGCTCGCCGCGGGGAACACCGTCGTGCTCAAACCCGCTCCGGACACCCCGTGGTGCGCGGCGGCGGTCGGCGCCATCATCGCCGAGGAGACCGATATCCCGGCCGGTGTGGTGAACATCGTGACCTCCGCGGACCACACGCTCGGCGCCCGGCTCACCGCGGATCCGCGCGTCGACATGATCAGCTTCACCGGGTCGACCGCCACCGGCCGCGCCGTCATGACCGGCGCCGCGACGACATTGAAGAAGGCGTTCCTCGAACTGGGCGGCAAGTCGGCGTTCATCGTGCTCGACGACGCCGACATCGCGGCGGCCTGCTCGGTGGCGGCGTTCTCGGTGTGCGTGCATGCGGGACAGGGGTGTGCGCTGTCCACCCGGCTGCTGGTGCCACGCGCCGCCTACGACCGAGCGGTCCAGGCGGCCGCGGCCACGCTCGGCGGGATCGAGCCGGGCGATCCCGCCGACCCGCGCACGGTCTGCGGGCCGCTGATCTCCGAGCGGCAGCGCGCCAGGGTGGAACGCTACCTCGACATCGCGCGCGCCGAAGGCGGCCGGATCGTGGTGGGCGGCGGGCGGCCGGACCGGGAGCGCGGCTATTTCGTCGAACCGACGGTGATCGCGGACGTCCCCAACAGCTCGACCGTCGCCCGCGAGGAGATCTTCGGCCCGGTGCTGGTGATCATCCCGCACGACGGAGACGAGGACGCCGTCCGCATCGCCAACGACTCCCCCTACGGCCTGTCCGGTTCGGTGTGGGGCAACGACCCCGAACGCATCCGGCGCGTCACCGCAGGCGTGCGCACCGGGACGCTGAGCGTCAACGGCGGCATCTGGTACTCCGCCGACGTCCCGTTCGGCGGCTACAAGCAATCCGGCCTCGGCCGCGAGATGGGCATCGCCGGTTTCGAGGAGTACCTCGAGACGAAAGTCATCGCCACCGCGGCCTGACCACCGCGGGACAACACAGAGGAGCTGAACTCCATGGCCCGTTTCACGGGAAGATCCGCCATCGTCACCGGTGCCGCGCAGGGCATCGGCGCCGCCTACGCGCAGGCGCTGGCCGCCGAAGGCGCGAACGTCGTCGTCGCCGACAAGAACGCCGAAGGCGGCGCGGCGGTGGTCGAGAAGATCGTCGGCGACGGCGGCACCGCGGTGTTCGGACTCCTCGACGTGTCCGATCCCGAATCCGCCACCGCGCTAGCCGATTTCACCGTCGCCGAATTCGGCGCCATCGACCACCTGGTGAACAACGCCGCCATCTACGGCGAGATGAAGCTGAACCTGCTGCTGACCGTGCCGTGGGACTACTACAAGAAGTTCATGAGCGTGAACATGGACGGCGCGCTCGTCATGACCCGCGCCGTCTGGCCGCACATGGCCGAACGCCGCAGCGGATCGATCGTCAACCAGTCCTCCACCGCCGCGTGGCTGTATTCCAGCTTCTACGGGCTGGCCAAAACCGGCGTCAACGGCCTGACCCAGCAATTGGCCTTCGAGCTGGGCGGGTCGAACATCCGCGTCAACGCCATCGCGCCGGGTCCGATCGATACCGACGCCACCAAGTCGGTCACTCCGGACGTGATCGTCGACGACATCGTCAAACGCCTGCCGCTCAAGCGGATGGGCACTCCGCAGGATCTCGTCGGCGCCTGCCTGTACCTGCTGTCGGACGAGGCGAGCTGGGTCACCGGGCAGATCTTCAACGTCGACGGCGGACAGATCGTGCGATCATGAGCGCCCGCATCGGATTCCTCGGTCTCGGCAACATGGGCGCGCCGATGGCCCAGCGCCTACTGGAATGGCCGGGCGGACTGACGGTGTGCGATATGCGCCCCGGGGCCGTCGAGCCGTTCCTCGCGGCCGGAGCGGAGTCCGTTGCCTCGGCGGCCGAGCTGGCCCGACAGGCCACCATCATCTCGATCACCGTGGTGAACGACGCCCAGGTACGCGAGGTGATCACCGGCCCGGAGGGCCTGCTGCGGACCGCCGCATCGGGCACCGTGGTCGCCGTGCACTCCACGATCAGCGACCGCACCGCCGAGGAACTCGGCGCGGTCTGCGGCGAGCGCGGCGTCGAACTGGTGGACGCGCCGATCAGCGGCGGCGCGCCCGGCGCGACCCGCGGCGCGCTCGCGGTCATGGTCGGCGGCAGCGCGGCGGCGTTCGAGCAGGTGCGCGAACCGTTCGGCTGCTTCGCCGACCTGATCGTGCACGCCGGGCCGGTCGGCGCGGGCACGCGCATGAAATTGGCCCGCAACCTGTTGCACTTCGTCTCCTTCACCGCGGCCACCGAGGCGCAACGGCTGGCCGAGGCGGCCGGTCTCGACCTCACCGCGCTCGGCAAGGTGGTGCGCCACTCCGACGCGGTCACCGGGGGGCCCGGCGCCATCATGCTGCGCGACACCACCGCCCCGATCCAGGACGGCGACTTCTGGTTGCCGATCCTGCGGCACGTGCGCGACCTCGGGGAGAAGGACCTCGGTCTCGCCTTGGAGTTGGGCGAACGGCTCGGCACCGCGCTGCCGCTGGCCGAACTCGCACTCGACCGGCTCGGCCCCGGCCTCGGCGTCGGGGCGGGCACCTCCGCATCGGAAAGGCAATCCTCATGAGCGACAACGGTTCCGGCGACTCCGCGCGGCAGCGCGGACTGGCCAGGATGGCCGAGGTCTACGGCACGGAATTCCAGGAATACCCCGGCGCCCACTTCGCCGTCACCGCCGACCACCTCTTCGCCGACATCTGGTCGCGGCCCGGGCTCACCATCCGCGACCGCAGGCTGCTGCTGCTCGGCGCGCTGGCGGCGCAGGGCGCGATCGACACCGCCGGCATCCAGGTCGGGGCCGCGTTGCGCAACGGCGAACTCACCGAAGACCAGCTGCACGAGATCGCGGTGTTCCTGTGTCACTACGTAGGTTGGCCGAACGGCACCAAACTCGACATCCTGGTGGGCACGATTGTGGCTCAGCAGAAGAAGGCCGCCCGCGCGCAGTCCGCGCCCGCCGAGCAGTGAAGGATCCGTTGACCATGTCCGACGCCACCACCATCCGCCCCTTGCGCGCCAGCCGAGTCGAGAACTGGGACCATCGCGCCGACGTCGTCATCGCCGGATACGGCATCGCGGGCGTCTGCGCCGCCATCGAGGCCGCCCGCGCCGGCGCGGACGTGCTGGTCCTGGAGCGCACCGGCGGCTGGGGTGGCGCCGCCGCCCTGGCGGGCGGATTCATCTACCTCGGCGGCGGCACACCGCTGCAACAGGCCCTCGGTTTCGAGGACACCCCCGAGAACATGGAGACCTTCCTGCTCGCGGCGCTGGGGCCCGGCGTGGACAAGGCGAAGATCGCCGACTACACCCGCGGCAGCGTCGAGCACTTCAACTGGCTGGTGTCCTGCGGCGTGCCGTTCCGCGAGGCGTTCTGGGGCGAGCCGGGGTGGGAGCCGCCGCACGACGAGGGGCTGATGTACTCCGGCGGCGAGAACGCCGCGCCCTTCAACGCGATCGCGAAACCCGCTCCCCGCGGCCATGTTCCGCAGATGGCCGACAAGCGCACCGGGGAGAAGGGCGGCGGCTGGATGCTCATGAAACCGCTGGCCGACACCGCGGAAGCACTGGGCGTGCGCGCGGAGTACGACCTGCGGATCGCGCGGCTGATCGTCGACGACGACGATCGCGTGGTCGGCGTGCTCGCCCGCCGCTATGGCAAGCCGGTCGCCATCCGCGCCGAACGCGGTGTCGTGCTGGCCACCGGCAGCTTCGCTTATCACAAGGAGATGATCGAAGGCTACGCGCCGCGACTGATCGGCAGGCCCGCCGCGGCGATCGAGGAACACGACGGCATCGGCATCCGGCTGGCGCAGGCGCTCGGCGCGCAACTGGCGCACATGGACGCGACCGAGGTGGCCTTCTTCGGTGACCCGCAGTTGCTGGCGCGCGGCATCCTGGTCAACGGGCGCGGACAGCGCTACATCCAGGAGGACACCTACCCCGGCCGGATCGGCCAGGCGACGCTGATCCAGCAGGACAACCAGGCGTACCTGGTGATCGACGAGGCGTCCTACGAGGAGGCGCTGACCACCGAGACCTCGACGCCGTTCTTCCGCAGGCCCCCGACCTGGGTGGCGGAAACCATCGCCGAGCTGGAAGCCGAGATGGGCCTGCCCGGCCAGGCGTTGCAGGCCACGGTGGAGTGCTACAACCTGCACGCCGCCAACGGCGAGGACCCGTTGCTGGGCAAGAAGCCGGAATGGCTGCGCCCGCTGCGTGGATCGGTGGCGGCGTTCGACATGCGTGGTTTTACAGCCGGTTTCACCCTCGGCGGACTGCGTACCGACCTCGATTCCCGGGTGCTGCACGTCTCCGGGGAGCCGATCCAGGGGCTGTTCGCGGCGGGCAGGTGCACCTCCGGCCTGTGCGCGGGCGGTTACGTCAGCGGCGCGTCGCTGGGCGACGGCAGCTTCTACGGACGCCGGGCCGGTATCGCGGCGGCCAAGAACTGAACCGTTCCACTCCGCCTAGTAGGATCCAGACACATGTCCGAACCCGATTCCGTCATTCTCGAGGCGACTCGCCGCAGGCTCTCCGGCAAACAGGCCGACACCGTCGACAAGCTGACCCGCTCGGCGGTGGAAGTGCTCGCGCGGGAAGGGTTCGCGGGCATGACCATCCGGATGGTCGCCGCGGCTGCCGGGGTCGGGACGGCCACGGCGTACACCTACTTCTCGTCGAAGGAGCATCTGGTCGCCGAGATCTTCTGGCGGCGGCTGGTCGCGTCGCCGTCGCCGGTCAGCGAGGACCCGGACCCGACCGTCCGGGTGGTCGCCGAACTGCGGAACATCGCGATGCTCGTGGCCGACGAGCAGGAGCTCTCCGGCGCGGTCACCAGCGCGCTGCTCGGCCGTGATCCCGACGTCGAGCATCTGCGCGGACGCATCGGCGCCGAGATCCGCAAGCGCATCATCCGCGCCCTCGGTCCGGACCCGGACCCGGACGTGGTCGAGTCGCTGGAATTGCTCTACGCGGGCGCGCTGGTGCGCGCGGGCATGGGCTACGGGTCGTACTCCGAGATCGCCGACCGGATCGAGGTCTCCGCGCTGTTGATCCTGCGGTAGCGCGGACAATGCCGGACGACTTCGAGCCGGTTACCCGAAACCGGGCCGCACGACGCGTGCTTGCTCGTATCTTTGCCGTAGTCGGTGCAGATCGGAGTGGGAAAAGTGCAATCTGGTGAGCTTTCCGCGGACTACGTCGTCGTCGGTTCGGGATCGGCGGGCGCGGTGGTGGCCAATCGGCTCAGCGCCGATCCGGGCACCACGGTGGCGCTGCTGGAGGCGGGGCCGCCGGACAAGAACAAATTCGCGCACATACCCGCCGGGTTCGCGAAACTGTTCCGCTCCGAGGTGGACTGGGACTACCTCACGCAGCCGCAACCGGAGCTGAAGAACCGCGAGATCTACTGGCCGCGCGGCAAGATGTTCGGCGGTTCCTCGTCGATGAACGCCATGATGTGGGTGCGC
Organism: Nocardia sp. NPDC004260; assembly: GCF_053603155.1. NCBI lineage: Bacteria > Bacillati > Actinomycetota > Actinomycetes > Mycobacteriales > Nocardiaceae > Nocardia > Nocardia sp. NPDC004260. Next base: position 43,703 of record NZ_JBSGEZ010000053.1, read on the forward strand.
GGCTTCCGCGCCGACTACGACGAGTGGGCGCTGCTGGCGGGTGCGGAGTGGGGCTTCGCGGCGGCCGTCGAACAGTTCCGGCGCATCGAGCGCGTGGAGAACGCCCAGTATCCCGACGAGGGCACCGAAGGTCCGCTGCACGTCTCCCGCCAGCGCAGTCCGCGCGGCCTCACCGCCGCCTACCTGGCCGCGGTCCAGGAGGCGGGCTATCAGGTGGAGCCACCCAACCGGCCGCAGCCGGACGGGTTCAGCGAGACCATGGTCACCCAGCGCGGGGGCCGCCGGTGGAGTACCGCGGACGCTTATCTGCGGCCCGCCCTGCGTCGTTCGAACCTCACGATCCGCAGCGAAGCGCTCGCCACCCGGGTGCTGTTCGACGGCACGCGCGCCGTCGGCGTCGAGTACCGCCAGGGCGGTGTCACGCACACGGTGACCGCGCGGCGCGAGGTCGTGCTGTGCGGCGGCGCGATCAACAGCCCGCAGCTGCTGATGCTCTCCGGTATCGGCGACCGCGACGAACTCGCCCGCCACGGCATCGAGGTGCGTCACCACGCGCCGGAGGTGGGCGCGAATCTGCAGGACCACCTGGTCGCGGGCATCGGCTACGGCGTCGCGGGGGATTCGCTGTTCGACGCGGAGAAGCCGCGCCAACTGCTGGACTACTTCATCCGGCATCGCGGCATGCTCACCTCGAACGTCGGCGAGGCGTACGGGTTCATCCGCAGTAGGACGGATCTGGAGTTCCCCGACTTGGAGCTGGTCTTCGCGCCCGCGCCGTTCTACTACGAGGGACTGCAGGACCCGACCGAACACGGCGTGATCCTGGCGACGGTGCTGCTGCGCCCGCAGAGCCGAGGACGGATCGCCTTGTCCGACGCGGACCCCTCCGCCAAGCCCCTGATCGATCCGCGCTACCTGTCCGACACCGCGGGCGCGGACCGCGCCGCCATCATGGCCGGGCTGCGCGTGTGCGCCGCCATCGCCGCGGAGCCGTCGATGAAAGCGGTCCTCGGCCCGCTGATCTACCCGCCGCAGGCGCCGGCGGAAACGGAAGCCGTGCTCGAGCTGACCCTCAACTCCTACGCGCACACGCTCTATCACCCGGTCGGCACCTGCCGCATGGGCACCGACACCGCCAGCGTCGTCACCCCCCGGCTGGAAGTGCGTGGCGTACAAGGGCTTCGGGTGGCCGACGCCTCGGTGATGCCGCTCATCATCCGCGGGCACACGCACGCACCGGCGGTGTTCATCGGCGAGCAGGCGGCCTCGTTCATCCTCGCCGGGTAGGGGGTCCTCTCGCCTACGACGCGACGAACAGTCCGAGCGATGCGGCGGCCAGCAGGAGATACGGCAGCGGGTATGCGATGTGGGTGTAGTGCCGCGCCCGGACCACGGTCAGCACCGCGCCCACGAAGTAGAGCATCAGCCCGGCCGCCGCGGCCGCACCGATCGGCGGAAACGCCAGACCGGCCAGCAGTCCGGCCCCGCCGAGCGCCTTGATCACGGCCAGGGGCGTCAGCCACGAATCCGGGATTCCGTAGGCGCGCATGTTCTTCCGCACCCACTCGGCGCGGACCACATCGATGCCGGCCGCGAGCAACGCGGCCGCGGCCGCGAGCACTGTGGCGACGACGTAGGCGATGTCCATGGCAATACCCTTTCCTCGGGTGCCGTGCCCGGTCCGGACGCCGGTCACCTGTGAGCTGTCGAATCCGTCATCCCGATGACGGACCACGGAGCGGAAAGGTGACCGATGCCCACCGAAGACGGCTCGGCGCGGGAATTCGAGGTGCATCGCGACCATCTGCACGCGGTCGCCTACCGCATGCTCGGCTCACCGAGCGAGGCCGACGACGCGGTGCAGGAGACCTGGCTGCGGCTGGCCCGCCACGACGTCGAGGACGTGCGCAACCTCCCGGGCTGGCTCACCACCGTCGTGTCCCGGATCTGCCTGGACATGCTGCGTGCCAGGGCGGCGCGGCGCGAGGAACCGCTCGACCACCCGCCGCGGCTCGACAGCGGCGCCGAGCAGAACGAGCCGGAGCGCGAGGCGGTCCTGATCGAGTCGGTCGGCCGGGCGTTGCTGGTCGTGCTGGACCGGCTCGGCCCCGACGAGCGGGTCGCGTTCGTCCTGCACGACCTGTTCGCGGTGCCGTTCGGCGAGATCGGGCCGATCGTCGGCCGCACCACGCCGACCACCAAGAAGCTGGCCAGCCGAGCCAGGCAGCGCGTGCGGGGCGTGGATGTCACGGCGGGCCCGGAGCTCGCCGCGCAGCGGCATGTCGTCGAGGCGTTCCTGCGCGCGGCGCGCAGCGGCGATCTCGGCGGACTGCTGGCCGTCCTGGCGCCCGACGTGGTTCGGACGGCCGACGCCGCCGCGCTTCCCTCCGGAGTGGCCACGACCGTGCGCGGCGCGGGTTCGGTCGCCGCGGAAACCATACTGTTGCAGAAACGTTCGCAGGTGGCGGCGCTCGCGCTGGTGGAAGGTCACCCGGGTATCGTCGTCGCCCCGCGCGGCAGGCTGCTGCTGGCGCTCACCGTCACGGTGCACGGCGACCGGGTGGCCGGATACCGAGTGATCGCCGATCCGTCCCGGCTACGCGGGCTCTCGATCAGCCTGTTGCCCCGATGATTTCGATCCGCTCCGTTTCAGCGCACCGGCCGCATCCGGCTCGGCGCGCTCCGCGGCTCGGCGCCGCCGGAATTCCCGCGGCGTCTCGCCGAAACGGGCCTTGAACGCCGCGGAGAACCACGCCGGGGTGAATCCGGCGCGAATCGCCAACTCACGGATGGGATCCTCCCGGGTGGGATCGTCCAGCAGATCGCGCGCGGCGCGCAGGGCCTCCTCCCGCCGCACGTCGCGATAGGTGGTGCCGACCTGCTGCAGCACCGAACGCAATTGCCGGGGCGACCAGCCCAGCGCGTGCGCCACCGCGGGCAGGCGGACGTCGTCCCGGCCGACGTTGGCGCGCACGTACTGCCGGATCTGCGCGACGACCTGAGCGTGATGACCGCGCTGCGGATGGGTTTCGCCGAGCGAGATCAGGCTCAGCAATTCGGCGATCCGGTCGCAGACCGAGTTGAACTCGTGGTCGGAGAGATTCGACTGCTCGGCGTGGGTGCTGCGGATCATGGCCTGGGTGATCCTGCCCAGTCCGGAGTTCAGGTCGATCGTCATACCGCGTTCGGCGAGCGGTCCCGCGCGATGATCGAGTTCGGCCCGGGGCAGTTGCATGGCGAAGGCGGACAACAGCGGGATATGGATCTGGCACAGGTCGTCGAGCGCGGTCACCGCGGCCTGATCCGCCCGCGCCCGTGTCTCCTCGCCGCGATAGCGCACCGAGTACACGCCCCGCTCGGGGATGACCACCCAATAGAAGTCGTCGCACGGACCACGGCGGATGTTGGTCCGGGTGCGATAGGAGGTACTCGTTCCGCGCTGCTCCCAGCGCAACAACCGGTAGGCGGCCGATTCCTGCACCGTCATGCCCGAGTACCACCGTTCGGGATCGCCGTACCGGTAGTCCATCGGAACGAAACCGTTGGCGATCGCCGTCCACGATTGAGCGTCGTTGGCGGTCACGCCGTAGCACTTCATGGTGAGAACCTATCGCCGCTGGATCCACCGCATATCGTATTCCCAGCCGGAACGATACGGCTGCCGCCCGAACCTCGCGACGCTGGGAAGTCGCAGCCGTAGCGGACGGCTCGGCCGCCGGATTCCGTCGGCGCGCCGCGCGTACGCACTCAGCGCACGGGCACCCGGGCGAATCCGAGCGGCGGCGTCGGCGCGGGCCCGGTGCGCAAGACGGGCCGGAAATCGGGCAGCACCGGCAGGACGTCGGCGTTCCGGGCGGCATAACACCGCACAGCAGGAAGCGCACGGGCCACCTCGGCGCGCTCCACCGGCTCGTGGTCGATGAAGCCGATGGTGTCGAGTCCGAGGCCGAGCGTGCGCGCGATTCGGATGATCGCCGAAGATTTGGGGCCCCAACCGATCTCGACGGCCGAGAACATCTCGTAGACGCCGTGCCGGTACAGCTTGTCCAGCGTCCACTCACGCTCGCCGCGGCTGGCCACGGCGTGCCAGATCCCGCGTTCGCTGAGCACGCGCAGGGTGCGCTGCGCGGCGGGCCGCAAGGCGCCGACGGTCGCGTCGCACACGGCACCGTCCCACAAGGTGTTGTCCACTTCCCAGACAAGACATCTCAGAGCCGGTGTCATCGCCCTGCCCCTATCGTTGCGTCATCACTGCCTTTCCGCCGTGGCGTGCGCGACAGATGGGCACTGCACACCATCCAAGACACGACACGTGCCGGACAAGACCCTGGTTACATGGCCATGACCGGCGCGGGTGATCCTACCGGCATGTCGGCCGCGCCTCGCGGCAACGACCGAACCGGCTGCCCTCGGCACCCGGCGGCGAGCCGGTGGGCCGAGCCGGAATGGCCTGACGGCCATCGGATATCGGTCGCATGTCCAGCTGCTGTGACCGCTCACAACTCCCTGTCGAACGGTCTCACCTGCTCTCACAGAACCCGTCGATCGGGTCCGCGAAAGAGATCAACAGATTAGTGTGAATGCGCTGCACAGCAATCGTGGGCGGAAGGGAGTCGCCAATGTCCGTCGACAGTTCGGCCCGGCCGAGCCTGACCCTGTCGGGAAAGCCGATGTCGTTGCCGCTGAAGGATGTTCGCGGGCTATCGCGTCAGATGGTCGGCCACTTCGTCGAGAACGTCATCCCGTGCGGAACCCTACCGGGTGACGCCATCGCGGGCGACGTCACCACCATCACCCGGGTCTGCCTGGAGCTGGCGGTGAGCATGCTCGACGGAAAGGACCTCCCGGAGAAACTCCAGCGGCTCGGCGACGCCGCCGCGGGATGGGCGCGGGAGGGAGTACCGATCGACACCATCCACCACTCGATCCACGAAGGCTTCAAGATGGGCCTGGAGCTGGTGGTGTCCGACGCGACGATGAAGGACTACGACGACCTCGTCGACGGCGCCAAGATGGTCGTCGAGATGCTCGACATGATCAACTCGGCGGTCTCCATGGCCTACGTTCGCGAGCTGCGCGCGGTGGTCAGCGAGCACCACACCGCCGTGCACACGCTGACCTCCGCGTTGCTCGGCGGGCACAGCACCTCCACCATGGCGCGCGAATGCGGCATCGCCATCGCCTCCTCGTACGCCGTTCTGGCCGTGGCGATCCCGCCGCACCGCGAGGAACGCAATCCGATGGTCGACGGCAAGGTCGTCGCCCGCAGGAAACTGCGGCGGGTCCAGGCCGAGCTGGCCACGCGCTGCGGCGAGGCCGCGCTGTCGCTGCTGAGCGTGGACGGCGGCACGGTGCTCATCCCGTCGGGCCACTTGAACAACGAGCAGCTCGACACCCTGGTCACCCAGCTGTCGCACGCCGCGCAGGTGGGCGTCACCGCGACCATGGTCGAGGCCACCCCCGAGAAGATTCCCACCGCCGCCGACCAGGCGCACGAACTGCTCGACATGGTGCAGCGGTTGCAGGCGGTGGCCGGGCTCTACCGCTTCGACGAGCTGGCGCTGGAATATCAGCTGACCAGACCGGGGCCAGGCCGCGAGTACCTCGGCTCGCTGCTGGATCCGCTGGACGCGCACCCGGAACTGCTGGAGACGCTGCAACGGCACATCGCCAACAACCTCAACCGGCAGCGCACGGCACGCGTGCTGCACGTGCATACCAACACCGTCGACTACCGGCTCAAACGGATCGGACAACTCACCGGATTCGATCCGTCCCAGCCGTCGGGTCTGTGGTATCTGCGCTCGGCACTCGTCGCCCGCACGTATCGCACGACCTGATCGCTCGACACGTTCACGGGTTCGTCGCCGTCCGCGGTCGGCGGCGGACCGCGACGCCCCCGCGTGAATCACTCGCCCGGCCGCCCGTTCCCATGCGCGGGAACGACAAGGCGCTGGTCATTGTGGTGTCACGGATCGACGATTACCGTGGGCCCCGAGTTACGAAGGCCGGCGGCGGCACACAGCCCAGGTCGTCGCGACCAGAGTTACCAGGAGGTTGCGATGACATGGGTGGGCGCGTCAGCGGGCGACATCGCGGCGGGGGTCCGGAGCCGGACGGTGTCACCGCTCGAGGTGGCCGACGAGCACTTGGCCCGCATCGCGGCAATGGACACGCGGATCAACGCCTTCCGGATCGTGCGCCACGAGCAGGTCCGCCACGAGGCCCGTGCGTTGGCCACCCGCGGCGATCTCGCCGACCTCCCGCTGGCCGGAGTTCCAGTGGCGGTGAAGGACAATCTCGACCTCGCCGGATGCGTGACCGGACACGGATCGCGCGCGGCGCGGCAGACCGCGGCCGAGTCCGACAGCGAGCTGGTACGCAGGCTGCGCGCGGCGGGTGCGCTGCTGATCGGCAAGACCAATGTGCCCGAGCTGTGTCAGTGGCCGGTCACCGAGAGCGCCGCGCACGGCCTCACCCGCAACCCGTGGCTTCTCACGCATACTCCCGGCGGGTCCACCGGTGGCGGCGCCGCGGCGGTCGCCGCCGGAATGGCCGCGCTCGCGGTCGGTTCCGACGGTGGCGGTTCGATCCGCATTCCGTCGTCGTGCTGCGGGCTCGTGGGCTTGAAGCCTGGTGACGGCGTGATACCCCGCCCGCCCGAACTCGGCTCCAATTGGCTCGGCATGTCGACGTTCGGACCGCTGGCGACCACGGTGTCCGACGCGGCCCTGCTTTTCGCAGTGCTCGCGGCCGACGACCGCTATCTCGCACCGGCGGTGCCCGCGCGGCCGCTGCGAATCGGGATGACCATGCGTCCACCGGTGGTCGCGGCGTCCGTCGACCCGCAGGTGCGAACGACGATGCTGGCGGCGGCCGAAGGGCTGCGCGAAGCGGGCCACACCGTTATCGAGGTGGCGCCGCCGTGGCGGCCGCAGGACGCGTTCGCCTTCCTGGCGCGCTATTTCGCCGGCGTCGCCGAGGACGCCACGCACCTCGGCGCGGACCTCTTGGAACCGCTGACCCGCAAGGTGGCCCGGGCCGGACGGATGATCAGCCGGGTGCAGCGCGTGCCCGACGCGCCCGCGCAGCGGCAGTCCGAACGATTCGCCGCGTGGTTCGCCGAGCACGATCTCCTGCTCACGCCCACGCTGGCGACCCCGCCGGTGCCGGTCGGGACCTTCGCCGGCGAAGGATTTCTGCGAACAATGCTCGACGTGTCCCGCTTCGTTCCCTTCACCCCGCCGTTCAATACCGTCCGCTACCCCGCGATCTCTGTTCCCGCCGGGCAGTCCGACACCGGACTGCCCATCGGCGTGCAGCTCGCCGCGTCGCCCGGCGGCGAATCCACGTTGCTCGCGGTCGCCGCGCAGCTGGAGCGGATCCGCCCGTGGCAGCGGCACGCTCCACTCGGTGACGCGGCGATTTCCTAGCCGACCATCACCGCCGAGCGGCGCGAGTCGGCGCCGCCACGTCCACGAAGGACTCCTCCTCCTCGACGAGCCGCTCGACGATCACGCGAAAACGTTTCGACACCAGGGGGATTCGATCGATCTGGCGGCGAGCGGCGCGCTCTCGCCAGCGTGCGGGCATCGCCGCGTACATGCGCCGTTAATGTCGTGTTTACGATGTTCCGGTGCTTGTGAACGACGTGCGAGGGAGCTTGACCCCACCGGGCGAGCGTGTGGGTATCGAAGAGCTCCGAGAGCGTCGGTTCCGGCCTATGGTCGTGTGGTGCGCTGTCGCGGCCATCGTGGTCGCGTTGATCGGCGGCGAACTCATGGCCGCGCACATCGGGGCGCTGGGCCCGCTGACCAGCCTGCTGCGGGATTACGCCGGAACGCCGAAGTCGGCGACCACGCCGTGGGCGGGATTCCTGCTGGCCGTGGTCGGGATCACGGCGCGCGCACGCTTGGGCGCCGTCGCCGCGGCGATCGGCGTCGACCTGGTGTTCGTCCTGATCAGGACGGCCGAGGGGCGTCCGTTCACGGTCGGCAACGGCCCGACCATCGTGCTCACCGCACTGGCGGTGCTCGCGTTCGTGCGGTGGGACGGACAACGACGCCGCACGGCGTTGCGCACCATCGCCTTCGGCGCGCTGCTGATCGCGGCGACGAAGATCAGTGAGATCTGGCTGGACATCACCGCGTGGGCCTGCCCGACAGTCCTCGATCCGTACGTGCAAGTCGCCGATCGCGCCCTCGGCAGCCCGTCCTGGCTGGTCGGGCACGCCCTCGAGGTGGCGGGACCGGTGGCGACGGGTGTGGTGCGCTGGGTGTACTTCGAGCTTCCGCTGGCGGCAGTCCTGGTCGCGGCCTGGCAGTTACGCGGCGTGACGACCAGCGCGTGGCCACGGCACTACCTGGTGCGCACGTTCCTGACCCTCGGCCTCGTCGGGCCGATCTGGTACGTCGTCTTCCCGGTGGTGGGGCCGGTGCTCGCCTACGGACCGCAGGGGCTCGGCTTCGAGATCGCCGACGTCTGGCCGAATGTCATTCCGGCCGTGCCGTCCTCGATCGACGCGCTGCGCTTCGACGGCATCACGCCGCGCAACTGCATGCCGTCGCTGCACACCGCCTGGGCGCTGTCGCTGTTCATCCACTCCCGGCGCGGCCCGCTGTGGTTGCGCTGGGGCGGGGCGTTCTGGCTGGTGTGCACGCTTGTCGCGACGCTCGGCCTGGGCGCGCACTACGGCATCGACCTGGTCGTGGGCGCGGCGTTGTGCCTGACGGTGGAATCCGCGCTGCGCGACCCGGATCGGGGCTGGGATCACCAGCGCGTCCGGATCGTGGCCATGGGTGTCGGCGTCTGCACCGGCGTGCTGCTGTGCATCCGCTTCTTCGCCGTGTCGATGGCAACGCACCCGCTACCGTCCGGCATCGTGCTCCTCGGCGCGCTCGGTGCGCTGGCGATCCTGTTCTACATGACGTGGTTCGGTACATCGTCGGCGGAATCGAGCAGCCCGGTCCCAGCGGTGGATCAGCCCGCCGATCGTCGGGCAGACGCGTCGCGGTGATCTGTGTGCCCTCGGCTTCCACGCCGACGGCACCGCGACGATCTTCGTCCCGGTCAAGGGAAGGCCACATGAAGCGCAGAGGATTGCGCTTCGGTGGCCCGGCGAAAGGGGCGACATCCCGGCGGAGCTGAGCGGCCGCGCGGTCGGTGACGAGCGCGTACCACCGCCCCTCCGCGCTCCGATGATCAGCGATCGACCTCAGGGCGGCCGACACGGCGGTGCGCGGCCAGCGTCGAGGCCAGCGCCGCCCGATCCAGTTTGCCCCGCGGCGTACGCGGCAGCCGGTCCACGACCAGAATCCGCACCGGCATACTCGGACTCGGCAAGGTCGCGCGCAGCCGCCGCCAGATCTCGTCGGCTTCCGGTGCGCCCGCGCCGAGCACGATCGCCGCCGCGGGCGCTTCCCCCATGCGCGCGTCGGGTACGCCGATGCAGGCGGCCTCGGCGACACCCGGTATCGCCGTGAGCGCCGCTTCGACGGCGGCGGGTTCCACGTTGAGGCCCGCCCGGATCAACATCTCGCTGTCCCGGCCGAACAGCCGCAGGCGGTTGCCGATCACCTCGCCCCGGTCGCCCACCGTCATCCAGCCGTCGACGGGACCGCCTGCCACGCCGTCCGCGGTGAGGTAGCCGTCGAAGAGCATGTCGCTGCGCACGTACACCAGGCCGTCGCGGACGCACGCCTCGACACCGGAGAACAGTTCGCCCGCCGACTTCTCGTCGGCACTGCCGAGCCCACGGTCGAAGGACACGAAACTCAGCTCGGACGCACCGTAGAAGTGCACGAGCGAGGCGTTCGGCAGGACCTCCCGCAACGCTCGCCGTCCCGCGCACGGCCACCGGGCCGCCGAGGACAGCACCTCCCGGACGCCGCCGACCTGGCCGATTCCCGCCCGCACCACGTCCCACGCGATCGTCGGCACCGAATACAGCTGGGTCGCACCGTCGTTCAGTGCGTCGACCACCGGCCGCAGGTCCACCGTCGCGCCGCGAGTCAAGGCGTGCAACGCGCCGTAGAGGAAATGCGTGTGGTCCAGCACGCCGGGCACCGAGACCCGGTCTCCGGCGCCGATGTCGAAGGTGGCATCGGAGCGATCCAGCGTGGCGGCCCACGACAGCTGATCGCGCACGAAGAGCTTCGGCTCACCGGTGGTGCCGGAGGTGATACCCACCAACAGTTCCGCCTCCGGTCGCGCTCCGGCCGCCGGAGCACCGGATGCCAAGGCGGCGGCGGTCCGTACGACGCCGTCGAATCCCAGCCGCCGCAGCCGCCGGTGCTGGTGCGGCGCCGCGACGACGGCTCCCGGCTCGGCCAGCGCGAGGACACGGCCGAACTGATCGGGCAGCAGATGGCGGTGCAGCAGCAATGCCGCTCACATAAGGGTTTGACCTGGTCGTCAAATTTGCGAACCGGTCGGTGGGTGAGGCGGAGTCGGTTGTGTCGCTTCAGTTGCGTGT